>ONWQ01000447.1 GCA_900321565.1 uncultured Eubacteriales bacterium | reverse complement strand
CTACTGTGACTATGCCATGCAGCAGCTGTTCGGGTTTACCGACTGGACCGTGTACGGAACCCGGGACTTTTCAAAGTATCAGTCGCAGATTGAGCAATTGCTTCAGGAAAAATACAATCTGATCGCCCCGGGGCTCACTGCCATTGGTGCCACGGTGGAGCATGCTGACATGATGTTTGCACAGCGCGGATATACATCTACCATGAACGGAACCGATTACTTCGCCACTGTCTGCTGTCTGACCTTCCGGATCCGCTATTCTGTATCCATGCCCGGCGCTTATGAGCGTGTAGTCCTCTGGGATGTTCCCTGCCTCTATGCCATGGTCTGTCCGGTAACCAGAACTGACTTCACACTGCCCATTTTTGAACTGTTCATGGAAAACACCAGTGTCAGTGATCAGTTCATGCAGGCAAACCGCCACGCCTCCAATGAGATCAGGGTGAATGCACTCAAGGCCCGAAGTCTCACTCCGTTCTCCGGTTACTGCACAGATGTTCTGAGGTCTTCCACTGACACCGGAGAGGATTACTACGAAGACAGGTTTTCTGATTATCTCTTTGACCAGAACGACTATACACTCTCAGACGGTACCCAGGTCAAAGTTTCCACAGCCTTTGACCATGTATATGAGGGAGACAATTCCACTGTCTATGTTTCCACCGGCAGTCTTACCGTTCCCGGTGGCGCAACCGAACTCACTCCCAACCGATAAAAGGCCGGCCATCCTGCCTGCTGCCTGATTTTTTCAAAGGAGAATACGCCATGAAAAAAGCCAGTATATGCCTGCTGATACTCTTAACCGTCACTCTTCTCTGTTCCATATCCGCACAGTCGGAAGCCATCTCTGATATACAATACCTGACCGTTCTGATTGATGACGTACATTATACTCTGGGTTCCAGTACACCGCAGGACTTTGTGCGCCACGGCTGGGCCTACAGCATTGAATCGGATGGCACTTTCTCTTTCGCAGCCCCCGACGAGGAAGGATACTTCTATGTGACCACACAAACCCCGGCAGACCCTGCTTCACCGATCATGTCCGTGAACCTGATGTGGGCAGACGGTGTCCGTTCCAGTTATGCAGGATTTTCTTCAGAGGATGCTGATGATCCCGACGAATTCTGGGATTACCTGACCAATACTTACGGTGCAACAGTCAATGATGAGGGTCATCTTACTGCCACGATCCCTGTTGCAAACGGCAGACTTGTGTATGTAGAGACCGCTGACGTACGCGTCTATCTCGAGCTGACTGTCGGGCAGGTTGAAGCATACGGACAGATTATCCGCTGTCCGGAACAGAACTTTTCCACACTCACCTATCCCGCGTTTACCTGGGATTATCATCCGGATCAGGGCGTGACCATTTATCCCGGCCAGAAAGATCAGCTGCCTTATGTCACCATGTCCATCATTGAAAGCCCGGACTTTAATGCTGAACACTATCTGACACAGGTTTTCACCGCCCGGATGAAGGAAACCTATGGCAGTCAGCTGTTTGCTGTCGGTGAGTATCATACAATCCCGATTGCAGGCACCACACTCTATGGCCAGCTCTATGGCTATCAGTCCGGTGGTCAGCGGCTGTTCTGTTATGTGGTCATTGACCGTCACAGGGATCATTCTGTCCGATACGAAGCACGGTTTTCAGAGGCGGATCAGACCAACGCTTTCGGGACGATCGGGATCTCCGCACTGTTCTGTCGCCGGGATCCATACTATTATGATACCCAGTCACCTGACCGTTCAGAGCAGCTGGAGCTCCTTGCCTGTCCCGCCCAGGCATTCTCCACCCGCACGGAACCGGGCACGCCCTGGAAGTATGACCCTCAGACCGGCCTGACAATCTATGCACAGAACGAAGGATACATTCCCAATGTCAATGTTTTCCGCTCGGAAGACCTCTATGTGGATACAGTGGAACTGATAGAAGAAATGGTAACGCCCAACATACAGCAGCTCTATGGTGAAGACCTGCTCAGTGCAGAACTGTATGAACGGTATCCGATCGCCGGAAGAGACATGGCCATCGGACTGTATCGCTACCGTCTTCAGGATCAGATCATTGAAATGGTCCGGGCATATGAAAACCGGGACGGTCATACCGTCATGTATGTCGCCAAGTATATACTCGGTGAAGGTGAGAAAACGCTCGCTCTGCTTGAGACTGCGGCCCGGTACTATCAGTCCGGTACCACCGCCGCTGCTTCCCAGACAGTCAGTCCGGCCCCCGGGATCCCGGAAGGCCTGCAGCGGGTCGCTTATCCTGAGCAGGAATTCTCCATTCTCATGGACCCGTCTTATACCTGGACCAAAGATGTGCGCAACGGGATTACTATCTATACACAGCATGAAGGGAGCATTCCCTTCGTAACCGTATTCCGCTCCGAAGACTGGCTGGTGGATGCGGCGGACTATATCCACGAGCAGTATACACCACACATGCAGAGTCAGTATGGTGAGAATCTCATCAGTCATGAAGAGTTCCGGGAGTACACACTCGGTGGCAGGATCATGCCGGCAGCGATATACTCCTATAATCTTCAGGGGTACACCATTGAGATGATCCGCGCATACGACACCCAGGCAGGACATACCGTCATCTTTACAGCCAAGTATGTACAGGGACAGGGAGATGCGACCCTGAAAGCACTGGACACCGCAGCCAGGTATTATCAGCCTGATGCATCCTATACCGACTGATACCTGCCATTGCCGGACCGAATCCGGGGAAAGGACAGTTCATATGACTGCACGCAATTCTGGCAAACTGACCCCTGCCGTCACGGAATGGTCCGACGGGTCTTACCGCTGGCTTTATGAACTGGACATGTACCACAATCCTTCCATGCTCTATATCTGGTTCAAGTATCTCCCGCTCGTCTTTCTTGCTCTCTGTGTGCTTGCACTGCTCACCGGGGAAATTCCTGTCTTTCTGCCGCTGCTGGTGATGGTGATTTTTCTCCTGCTCCTGGTCATAGGCTACTATGTCGTTGCTTTTTTCAGGCACGGAGTCGCATATCATCCTTTTTACATGGATGAGCAGTATCTGTCAGTCAATGTCGGAGACCCCAAACAGATCAGGCATACTTTTGTCACCGGCAGAAACGGGAACTATATGGTTGTGGCCTTTTCAGGCATCACCAGTCTGCGGACTTACCGGAAATGGGATCTGATTGACATGAACGCAGGCACAAAGTTTCAGGTGTACGTCCGGCCTGAAGACTATGACTTTGTTCTGCAATACATTCTGGAGCACGTTCCGGAACGTACACGTGCCAAATACGAAAAACGAAAATAGCCCGCTTGTTCTTAAAATATCTCAGGCTCTGCCTGTCCGATACAGAGATTCCCGGTGCAAAGGAGGATACACTGTGCGAAAATCATCCCTGCTGTTTCTTCTGATCCTGTTCTCTATCGTCCTGCTTCCTGCTTTCGCCGCGGCAGAAACCTCAGCGCCTGCAAGTCAGGTAGTGCTCTATACATATTATCAGGCAGCAGAAGAAGACCGTCTGGAAATCGGATGCATTGACCGGAAAGGCAATCTCTATTCCCTGTCCGGTTCCGGTTCAGATCTTCAGTGGCCGGCTTCGGCAAAGGATCAGCCTGCATGGTTTACCTCCCGGACTGATTTCACGAGGCTGGGCAGCGTCAAGCAGGCATATCGGGACAGAATCCGTAATCTGCTGACCACAGTCCGGGATCATGGGACACAAGCCCGAAGCAATCCGGGAAACCTTGGTACAGAAGTTTCCTATGCCGTACGCTATGAGCATGATGGCACACCGGTCCTGACACTCCTGGGCATGTCCGGTGATCAGGTGTTTGAGAATACAGACCCGGATGCCCAGTCTCTCTACCGGGTATTGCGCAGTGTTTTTTCTGATGTCACAAGCTTTGCATACAACGACCCCGATCTTGGACCTTCAGGGTTTCAGCCGCTTGCGGTGACAGACTTTCTCGGAGTACTCCCCGCAGGTGTAGAAACCGCCAGAATCACTGCGGTCTATTCCGACTGTGAAACCGGGAATCACCCGGTTGATCTGAGCAAAGAAGAGATCGAAACCATCCGGCACATGATCCTGTACGGCATGGTGACTGATAAGGCTGACTCCATGCTCACAACAGGCAGTATCACAACGTATTATCTGACCACACCCTCCGGTAAAAACCTGTTTTCACTGGAAATGCATGGAAACCTGCTGGTGGGTTCAGACGGTATGTATTATCTTTCCGAATGAGTCAGAACGAGGGCCTGAGGGATCATTCCCTCAGGCCCTCCGCATGGTATGCCATTACACTGCCGCATCCGCAAGTTCCAGTACCAGCCGCTCTGTCTTTTCCCAGCCCAGACACGGATCCGTGATCGACTGGCCATAGACACCGCCATCCACTTTCTGCGCACCATCCACCAGATAGCTCTCTATCATCAGGCCCTTGACCAGCTTGCGGATATCCGGATTATATCGCCGGCTGTGCATGACTTCCTTGGAAATCCGGATCTGTTCAATAAACTGCTTGCCTGAGTTGGCATGGTTCACATCCACAATCACCGCGGGATTCTGCAGATCACGTGCCTGATAAAACTGACTGATCAGCATCAGGTCCTCATAGTGGTAATTCGGCAGCGACTGCCCGTGCTTATTCATGTACCCTCTCAGGATCGCATGCGCAAACGGGTTCCCCTGTGAATGCGCTTCCCAGCCTCTGTAAATGAATGTATGCTTGTGCTGGGCAGCCTGGATTGCATTAAGCATGACCTGGAAATCCCCGCTTGTGGGGTTCTTCATTCCCACCGGGACTTCAATCCCGCTGGCAGTCAGCCGGTGCTGCTGGTTTTCCACTGACCTTGCACCGACTGCAACATACCCGAGCATGTCGTCCAGGTACTTATAGTTTTCCGGGTACAGCATCTCATCCGCTGAGGCCATTCCTGTCTCCTGAATCACACGCATGTGCAGCTCGCGGATCGCAATGATTCCCTTGAACATATCCGGTTTTTCCGACGGATTCGGCTGATGCAGCATACCCTTATACCCGTCACCGGTCGTCCTGGGTTTATTGGTATAGACACGGGGAACCAGAAGCAGCCGATCCTTAACCTTTTCCTCCAGTTCACGCAGGCGTCCCGCATACTCCAGGACACTGTCCTCATTGTCTGCAGAACATGGTCCGATGATCAGCAGAAAACGATCCGACTTGCCTTCAAAGATCGCTTTCAGCATGGCAGTCCGCTCTTCCACAATACGGCTCAGATTTCCGGTCAGCGGATACATTTCCTTGACTTCCATGGGAATGGCAAGCTTACGCTCAAATAACATGTTCATTCAGTACTTCCGCCTTTCACTTTTTATCGAACAGCGCACGCCGTTGTGTGGACAGGCGCATCTTCTCACGCATACCCTCCACATCACCGTCTGCCAGCATCTTCCTGAAACCCGCCATCTCGTCCAGGAACAGGTCCATCTGCCTGAGCAGCGGCTCGCGGTTCATCATGAACAGTTCGCTCCACATGGCATCATTGATCCGTGCAATCCTGGTCAGATCCCGGAAAGAGTCCCCGGTATAGTCAACCAGGTGCGTATTATTGCTGCAGGTCATCAGGGATACTGCTATGCAGTGCGTCAGCTGGGACACAAAACCGATCATTTCATCATGCGCTTCCGGTGAAAGCTCAGATATCCGTCGGAACCCCAGAAGCCTTCCCAGGCTCTTGCACCACTCAATCGCTTCCGGCGTATTCCGTGATGTCGGTACAACAATATAGTTCGCGTCCCGGAATATCCGGTCATCGCTGTTCCTGACACCATAGACTTCACGGCCTGCCATGGGATGGGCAGCAATAAACTCGACATCCGGTCGCAGGAGTCCCTGTATCTCATACACAATCCCCGACTTGACACCGGTGACATCCGTCATCATCAGTCCCGGTTTAAACAGATGCTGATACTCCCGGACCCATTCCCTGAACACACCTGGGTACAGGGCAAAGATAATCGCATCCGCATTCCGGACTGCGTCAGGTTCTACCTGCGTGTACCCCTGATCCACCAGTCCCTGCTCCATGGCATACTGAATGGAATCCTCATTCGTATCCATCGCCACGATGTGAAACCCCAGACGTCTGAGTGCACGGGCATAGCTTCCGCCCATCAGTCCAAGGCCTACAATCAGAATACTCTTTTTGCTGATCCATTCCATACAGCAATCCCCCATAATCGATACCGGATAGTATTGTAACAAAAGCGCGGTGCCCCGCGCTTTTGTCATATGTCTGTATACCGGAATCAGGCTGTCTCCAGGATTTCCCGCAGTGCCTGACAGGCTGCATCAAAGGCAACGTCCGCATTCTCAAACACATAGACACCGCCCAGCTGGCTCTTCTGTCCCTCACGCTCCAGGGCTTTCAGGCCGCCGAAGGTCATCAGGTGAGGTTCCACCGTCATATCACGGCCACCCTTGGCAATGTAAGCCCGGACAATCTCAGGCACATGCCCGTCACCTTTTCCGGCAGGCACTACACTGCCGTCCCATACAGCATCCTTGATATGCATATACTTGATTCTGTCCCTGAGCAATTCCCATGCTTCCAGCGTCTTCTGCCCCACCTGAATGAAGTTTGCGGGATCAAACACGCCCTCCAGTTCCGGGACTTCCCTGAGAATCTCTGCACAACGGACTGCAATATCCCCATAGATTCCCTTTTCGTTCTCATGGCAAAGTGCCACACCGCTGCCACGTACGGTTTCCACCATCCTGTGCAGACGATCCAGAACACAGTTGCGGTACTGAGCCGGATCCCCGCCTTCGGGCATATAGAAGGAAAACATACGGATATTCTCAGCACCCAGAATATGTGCCAGATCCACAACATGCTTCAGCTGGTCCAGGTGTTTTTCAAAGTCATCACCCTGAATATAGATTTTCCCGATCGGCGAACCGATCGACCATACACTGAGCCCGTGGTCATCCAGTTTACGACGCACCTCACGTGCCTTGTCTTCTGTGATTCCCACAATATTGGTTCCATCCACACCGCGGATTTCCAGTCCCTGCAGGCCATTGCGCAGCATGGCTTCAATCTGCTGATCCACCATTGGGTTCGCTTCATCGGCAAATGCATAAATCCTGTAATCGTTCATGATTCTGTCTCCTTTTTTCCTTGGCCACGTATGTGGCATTCCCTTATTCCTGCGGACAGTCAGGGCTCCATGTCTTCGGATCCACCGTGCTCACCCAGGCAATCTCCGAAAACGGCACATGGCAGTAACCGCCAGGATTCTTATCCAGGTAATCCTGATGATAGGTTTCAGCCGGGAAAAACTGTTCCAGCGGGCCGGCCTCCACCACAAGCGGTGCCGTCCAGCGCGTCTGCAGACGCGCCAGTGATTCCCGGATCACCGGCAGCATGGCCGGATCCGTCGTATAAATGCCCGTCCTGTACTGATGACCTTCGTCATGTCCCTGGCGGTCCACGCTGGTCGGATCAATAATCCGGTAAAACAGTTCCAGTAAAACCGGCAGGGTAATTTCATCGGGATCAAACGTCACCTTCACCGTTTCCGCATGCCCGGTCTGTTCATACCGGACCTCTTCATAGGTCGGGTGCTCTGTATGCCCGTTCGCATACCCGACCTCTGTATCCACCACACCCCGAATGGAGCTTACATATTTTTCAACACCCCAGAAACATCCGCCTGCAAGGTAGATTACGTTTTCCATATGCTGCCTCTTTTCCTGATGCTGTTTCCAAATCAGCACGCACAGTATAATAGTGAACGTGTTGCCCGTCAATTCGTTCTCAGGGAATCTGCTCTGTCCTTTTTATGTTTCTTCCTGTACAATAGTCCTGCATTCACACAATCGGAGGTAGGTATGAAGTACTGTATGGAATGCGGGACACAGCTCACCCCGCGCCTGTTGGAAAAAGAAGGTATCATCCCATACTGCCCTGCATGCCGGCAGTATCGATTCCCGGTCTATAATACGGCCGTAAGCATGATTGTGCATGATCCTGCAGCAGGAAAGGTACTGCTGATTCAGCAATACGGGAAGCCTTTCTGGATTCTGGTTGCCGGGTATATCAACCGGGGTGAGACGGCAGAGCATGCCGTGACGCGGGAAGTCCGGGAAGAAACCGGGCTCACCGTTCAGTCTGTACAGTTCAACCGCAGTTCTTTCTTTGAACCGTCCAACACCCTGATGCTGAACTTTACCGCCACGGCATCCGTAACCGAACCCATACAGATCACAGATGAGGTGGACCGGTTTGAATGGTTTTCCCTGCAGGATGCATACCGCGAAATCAAGCCTGCCAGTCTGGCCCGGTCCTTTCTTGAAAGCTGGCTCCGTACACAGCCGGACACCTTCATTCAAGCCATGGAGACCACTGATACAGGAGGATGCGTATGATTCTCGTCAGCAGTTGTCTTACCGGTGAGCCCTGCCGGATGGATGGAAAGAGCAAGCCGGTCCCCGGTATTGTCCGTTTGTATCAGGAAGGTCGGGCTGTCCGTGTCTGTCCGGAAGTTCTGGG
>ONWQ01000448.1 GCA_900321565.1 uncultured Eubacteriales bacterium | reverse complement strand
GCCATTGCGTCCATACGCCGTGAGCTTGGCGGACGGTGGGCAGCCGGCGTGGTTGTATGGCAATGTGTTGTGGCCTGGCTGGCTGCCGGACTGATCCGTCTTGTGGCGATGATCCTGGGAATCGGGTGATCACATGAACATCTGGGATATTCTGATCCTCTGTGCGGTGGCAGTCTGTACAGGGCTTGCCTTCCGCGCGGTCAGACGGGCGGGTAACCGCGGCTGTACAGGCTGCTGTGTCGGCTGTACCCGGAGCTGCACCCGCAGGGAGGGACTATGATAAGCAGTATTCTACTGGGAGCCGGTTTGCTGATCCTGGTGGGTGGATCTGCATACTGGACATGGCGCCGGGCCAGACATGGCAGTGGCTGCTGTGCAGGCGCGGAAAAGCCGGATGCACGTGTCCGGGTAAGGGACCGGAACCGTGCGCATTACCCGTATCTTGTCAGGGCACAGATTGGCGGCATGACGTGTGCAAACTGTGCGCGGAAAGTGGAAAATACCCTGAATATGCAGGATGGCGTCTGGGCGACAGTGGATCTGGACACACGAACAGCTCAGATTCTGACGCAGCAGAATCCGGATGTACATGCGCTTCAGGAAGCAGTCCGGGACGCAGGGTATGTCCTGATGTATCCCGAAGTACATGAATCATAACCTGTTTCAGAAATTCAAATGGATGAATTACGCAACCCCCTGCATCCGCTGAGAATGCAGGGGGTTGCTGTCTGTATCGCGTTCTATGGGGTATGGAAAGGACCAGCCGGGGGGATGGTGTGACCGGACTCCAGCTCAAGAAGCCACTGCTTTCGTTCCAGTCCACCAGCATACCCTGTGAGATGACCGTCTGAACCAATGACCCGGTGACAGGGAATGATCAGGGAAATGGGATTATGACCGACGGCGCCGCCCACAGCCTGGGCAGACATCCGGGGACGGTTCATCCGGGCAGCAGCCCGCTCTGCCAGTGCCTGATAGGAACAGGTTTCGCCATAGGGTATTTCCAGCAAAAGTTGCCATACAAGCTCACGAAATTCGGTTCCATGAGGGCACAGAGGCGGCAGAAAACCGGGATCCCTGCCCTGAAAATAGAGGTCCAGCCAGCATGTGGTCATCCGGAAGACCGGAGACTTCGTATCCGAAAGTGGCTGGGAAGTCAGGGACGGTGCATGGGCCTGTCCTTGAAACCAGAGTCCCGTCAGAGAATTCATGTCTGAAGCGAGCAGGATTTTGCCAAGCGGGGATTCATAGGCTGAGAAATGTATCATGATCCGACTCCTGTACGTGATATGCAAGATTAAGGCATGCCTGTAGTAAGAATGAGACAGATCAAGGAACAGAGGCACACGATATGCTTTTGCTGTTCTGCAGGTGAATGCGCCAGGATACCGGATCTTGTTGCTGAGGAACACCTTGGATTTGTTTTTTATGCAGTCGGACGGAATGTTACCCGGCGCGTGTTCCTGATGTATCCGGTACACAGATGTCACGGGCGAGGTTCCAGCAGTTCATGCCTGAGCTGTGTACATTCTGAGGCTGCATACGGACAGCGCGTCCGGATCTGCATCCTGTGGGTGAAACTTCGGCGGGATTGGGTACATCTCCTTCCAGATGAATCCGTTTTCGTCTGGATTCTGCCACAGGGTCAGGTGTCTGTATGTCAGAAAACAGCGCTTTGGTATATGGATGCATGGGTTGTTCATACTGTTTATCAGAGCTGGCAATCTCCGCGATCTCTCCTGGGTACATGACAGCAATGCAGTCTGCAAGAGTTTACCATGGTCAGGTCGTGAGAGACGAACAGGTGAGTCAGGCTCATCTGTGTCAGCCATTTGAGAAGCCGGACCAACTGGGCCTGAATGTTTCTCCGCATGTTTGACCGGTTGCTTTCTGTTTCCCCTATGACGGGCTTTCATGCCCTCACGGATGATTCCCGTATAGCCATACGGGGTCAGGCGATGAATGCGTATGCAGCGGATACTTCTGTTGTACAGAAATGGAAGACAGCATGGCGGTGACCGTGATGGAATCCCGGAATGATCTTTACAAGGCTGGGCCAATTGCCTATAATTATTCTGAACACTTATGCGAATGAACAGGAGGCAGCAGCGGAATGGCAAGGGTGATCGCAATTGCAAACCAGAAAGGCGGCGTGGGAAAAACCACGACGACTGTAAACCTGTCTGCGGTTCTTGCGCATATGGGACAACGTGTGCTCATGGTGGACATGGACCCGCAGGGGAATGCAACCAGCGGACTTGGCGTGCGGCTGAACGAAACGAACCTGTATGATGTGCTCGTCGGCGAGGCGGATATGGCACAGTGCATACAGAAGACCAGCTGGGACAGCCTGATGGTTGCAGGCAGTGATGCTGATCTTGCCGGGGCCGAGGCGGAACTGGTGAACCTTGAGTCCCGGGAGTACTGTCTGAAACAGGCACTGGCATCGGTGCGGGATCAGTTCGATGTGATCCTGATCGACTGTCCGCCATCCCTGGGCCTTCTGACACTGAATGCACTGACGGCAGCTGACAGTGTACTGATACCGATCCAGTGCGAGTACTATGCCCTCGAAGGCGTTACCAGTCTCATGGAAACACTCGGACGGATTCGCAGGTCTCTGAATACACAACTGGTGATTGAGGGCATCCTTTTGACCATGCTGGACGGAAGAACCAATCTGGGGCTTCAGGTGGCGGATCAGGTGAAGAAGCATTTCAAGACGCTGGTGTACCGCACCACGATTCCACGGAATGTACGCCTGAGCGAAGCCCCGTCGCATGGTGAGCCGATCCATGTATATGATCCGAAGTCCGCGGGTGCTGTTGCATATATTGATCTGGGCAGGGAAGTCCTTGAAAGGCTGCACATTCAGGTGCGCGAACCGGTATTCGAGGATACAGACGACGTGAGGAAGTCCAAGGATAAAGGCACGAAAACCAAAAAAGGCGAGAAAAAAAGCAAGAAGAGTAAGAAAAAGTAAGATAGGCAAGGTGGACAAACATGCCCAAGAAAGCACACGGATTAGGCAGAGGGCTGGATGCACTGATCCCGACGGATACACCCGACGAGACTGCTGCATCTGTGCAGGAGATTGCCATCGGGCAGATTGACCCGAACCAGGATCAGCCACGCAAGGCGTTTGCAGATGACCTGATTGATCAGCTTGCACAGTCGATCCAGAATCAGGGAATCATTCAGCCGCTGCTGGTGAATCCGAACGGACGCGGACGTTATCAGATTATTGCCGGAGAACGCAGGTGGCGCGCTGCCATGAAAGCCGGACTTACCACAGTACCGTGCATTGTCCGGGACCTGGATACCCAGAAAAAGATGGAAATCGCGCTGATTGAAAACCTGCAGAGAGAAGACCTGAATGCCATGGAAGTTGCCGGTGGTATCCGTGCACTGATGGACGAATGTGGGTATACTCAGGAGGAAGCTGCAAAACGGCTGAGCAAGTCCAGACCGGCAGTTGCCAATGCGCTCCGGCTGCTGACATTGCCGCAGAGTGTGCAGGATATGGTCCGGGAGGGTGCGCTGACAGCGGGACATGCGAGAGTGCTTGTGACGGTGGAAACGCAGGAAGAACAGGAAGCTCTGGCCATGGAAGTGCTCAATGAGGGCATGAATGTGCGACAGCTGGAACAGCTGGTGGCAGAACGTAAGGGTCAGAAAAAGGTGCAGGTTATTCCCAAAACCAGGGAAAAGCAGGCGCCACTGAGCACGGAACTGCATGCACTGGAAAACCGGATCCGGGAGACCGTGGGCATGCGTGCCAGTCTGAAGGGCAATGAAAACAAGGGAAAGATTGTTATTGAATACTATACGCGGGACGAGCTGGAACATCTCAATGAGCTGCTTGAGCGTATGGAGAATCTGTGAGCAGGGTGGGAACACATATGGACAGCAGTAAGGCAGCCGAAGGTGAACTTCCGTACTGGGACGGGCCGTTATCGCACCCGTTCTACAGTCATGTGGTCAAGCGTGTGCTGGATATTCTTCTGGCACTGATCCTGCTGATCCCAGGCGCTGTTCTGATGATCCCCCTGGCCATCTGGGTCAAGCTGGATTCACCCGGGCCGGTGATTTATTCCGCGCCGCGTGGGGGGTATCATAACCGTACGTTCAGAATCTACAAGTTCCGGTCCATGAAAGTAGGGTCGGATAAGACCGGTGGATGCACAGCCCTGCACGACGACCGTGTGACGCGTGCAGGACGCGTTATGCGCCGGCTGAAACTGGACGAGCTGCCGCAGCTGTTTAATATCCTCAAAGGGGATATGTCCTTTGTCGGACCGAGACCGGAACTGCTTCTGTATACAACACAGTACACACCGGAGGAAGAATGCATTCTCTGGGTGCGTCCGGGTGTTACGGACCGGTCATCGATTGTTTTTATTGCGCAGGATGAGATCGTGGGTGAGGAAAATCCTGTGGAGAACTATGAGAAGTATGTGCTGCCTGAAAAGAACCGGCTTCGTGTGGAGTATGCGAAGCATCAGTCCTTTGGACTCGATGCGCGGCTGATGCTGGAGACCATTGGCGGCGTGTTCGGAAAAGCCAGGGGTATGGTACACGAGGGCAAGGAGGCACAACACTGATGGAAGCATACCGTGATGGGATGAGCTATACGGCATGGACACATCTTGCCTTCCCGGACGGGAAGGCGGACACATCGGATCCGAGGGTCCTGGCATGGCTGATCCGGCGGCACGGACTGGAAATGACCCATCTGAGCCGCGGAAGCCATATCGGGTCCGTTTTTTCTTTGGCGGAGATCATGGCCGTGCTGTATACGCGGGTGCTGAATGTACGAAGTGACCAGCCGGACTGGGAAGGCCGCGACCGGCTGATCCTGAGCAAGGGGCATGCCGGTGCTGCTGTGTATGCTGCACTGGCGGAACGTGGATTCTTTCCGGTGGAGATGCTGAGAACACATTACCAGAATGGCTCACACCTCTCCGGGCATGTAAGTCATCGCGGGATCCCGGGCGTGGAGTTTTCCACGGGCTCACTGGGACATGGACTGGGCGTGGGAACAGGCATGGCCCTGGGTCTGAAGATGGACGGAAAACCGAATCATGTGGTTGTGGTACTGGGGGATGGTGAATGCGATGAGGGCGCTGTGTGGGAAGCGGCACTGCAGGCACACCAGTTCGGACTGGATCACCTGATCGCGGTTGTGGATCATAACGGCATGCAGTCACTGGACTTCTGTGAAAAAACGCTCGCACTGGAACCGTTTGACCGGAAGTGGCAGGAT
>ONWQ01000449.1 GCA_900321565.1 uncultured Eubacteriales bacterium | reverse complement strand
TTAAGCGGGATGTGGAAGAGGGAATCATCCGCTTCTTCCTCAGCCACCTTCCATAAGATCAGACTCCAGCCCGCTGCCATGCAACAGCGGGCTGTTTTCGAGCCAATCCATGGCCATGATATTGATACAATACGGTTATCCTTTCCCACGAGCTCGATCTTATATATGCATACACTGTTGCATATTCAAAACGAGAGGTTTTCGTAATAATCCGCTAATCAGCTGATATATCGATGTTCATTTTATGTTTTCTGCTGTATTTCTATGCATCAGCAATTGCATTTTTATTCATTTTGCCGTACAATCACGCCAACCTTTCATGAAAGGAGCGGACTCCGGATGAAGAGAGTCTTTATCGATGGGAGCGCTGGTACAACCGGCCTGCGGATTCATGACCGGATTTCCATGCGTAAAGACCTTGAGGTGCTTACGCTTTCCGAAGAAACTCGCAAGGACCCTGCTGCACGGAAGAATGCAATCAATGCTTCGGACATCGTCTTTCTCTGTCTCCCGGATGCTGCGGCCGAAGAAGCCGCACAGTGGGTCAACAATCCGGACACCATCCTGATTGATACTTCTACGGCCCACCGTACAAGCCCCGGCTGGATGTACGGGTTTCCTGAGCTGACAGGTCAGCACGACAAAGTTGCTGCAGCCAGTCGCATCGCCAATCCCGGGTGTCATGCCTCCGGTGTCATCGCACTCATCCGCCCGCTTATTGAAACCGGGATGCTTGATCCGGAAGTGCTGCTCTCCTGCTTTTCCCTCACAGGGTATTCCGGTGGCGGGAAAAAAATGATCGAAGCTTATGAACAGCCTTCTCCGGACCCGCTGTTCCAGGCACCGCGTGTTTACGGGCTTACACAGCAACACAAGCATATTCCGGAAATTGTTCATATATGTGGTCTGAAATATGCGCCGGTTTTCAGTCCGGTTGTCGCACCCTACTACAGTGGCATGGAGGTGGCCGTCCCTCTGCATGCTTCCATGCTGAACTGTCCGGTCGGAAACCTGTCGGAGCTTTTCCGGGAATACTACAGAAATGCACCGCTGATTTCTGTCGCTGAGACCAGTGATTCATTCATTTCGGCCTGCCAGATGGCAGGACGTGACGACATGCAGATCCTGATCGAAGGGAATCAGGACCGGGTTACTCTGATTTCTCTGTTTGATAATCTGGGAAAAGGTGCTTCCGGTGCAGCCATCCAGAATATGAATATTGTCCTTGACATACCTGAAACCACAGGACTTATAACAGGAGGAAAACCATGATTCAGCATATTGAAGGCGGAGTCTGTGCAGCCAAAGGGTTCACAGCTTCCGGTATGAACTGCGGAATCCGGAAGAACAAATCCAAACATGATCTTGCGCTCGTTTACAGTGATGTCAGGGCAAGCGCAGCCGCAGTCTACACGACCAATCTGGTCAAGGGTGCTCCATTGACAGTGACCAGGGAGCATCTGCAGGATGGCTATGCACAGGCCATCATATGTAACAGTGGAAATGCCAACACCTGTAATGCTGACGGTATTGAGATTGCCGAAGCCATGAGTCAGACCACTGCATCGGCGCTGAATATCAGTCCGAGTGATGTGGTCGTTGCTTCCACCGGTGTCATCGGACAGCCGCTGCCACTGGAGCCAATCCAGGCAGGGATCCCCAAGCTTGCGGCATCTCTGTCTGCTCAGGGGCATAGCGATGCCTGTCAGGGAATCATGACTACGGATACGGTTGTCAAAGAGATTGCCATCTCTTTCGAAATTCATGGCGTTGAGTGTCATCTGGGTGCCATGGCCAAAGGCAGTGGTATGATTCACCCAAATATGGCCACCATGCTGGTATTCCTGACTTCCGATGTTGCCATTGCGCCGGCCATGCTGCGTAAAGCACTGTCCACTGACATTGCAGCAACATTTAATATGCTCAGCATTGATGGCGACACTTCAACGAATGATATGGTTGTGGTGCTCTCAAACGGCCTGGCCGGAAATCCTGAGATCACCGAAGAAGGCGCGGATTTCTCAGCTTTCATGGAAGCACTCAATACCGTAACAGTTCACCTCTGCCGGATGATCGCCGGAGACGGCGAAGGCGCTACCAAGCTGCTGGAGTGTCATGTTGAAGGCGCTTCCGATATTCAGCAGGCAAGAACCGTCGCCAAAAGTGTGATCTGTTCCAGCCTCCTCAAGGCAGCCATGTTCGGTGCGGATGCCAACTGGGGACGTGTTCTGTGTGCCATAGGATACAGTGGAGCCAATGTGGATCCGCAGACCATTGATGTCACCTTCATAAGTCCCAAAGGCTCCATACTGGTCTGCAGAAACGGAGCCGGCGTCCCCTTCTCTGAGGAAAAGGCCAAGGAAATCCTCCTCGAAAAAGAAATCACCATTCTGGTCAATCTGAACCTCGGTACGGTCGCCTCCGATGCATGGGGCTGTGACCTGACCTATGACTATGTCCGTATCAACGGCGATTACCGCACATGAAAGGAAAACCGATGGAACGCAATTATTCCAATGCAGAACGCGCTGAAGTCCTGACACAGGCGCTTCCCCATATTCAGAAATATACCGGCAAGATCGTTGTCATTAAATACGGCGGCAACGCAATGGTAAACCCTGGCATACGCCAACAGGTCATGGAGGACATGGTTCTGCTGCGTCTGGTCGGTGTCAAGGTTGTGCTTGTCCACGGTGGCGGTCCGGAAATCAATCGTCTGATGAATGCACTCGGAAAACAGCCCGAGTTCGTCAATGGCCTGCGGGTCACGGATCAGGAAACCATGGATATTGTGCAGATGGTGCTCGCCGGAAAAATCAACAAAACACTGGTCGGACTCATCGGTGCCCGTGGTGGCCGGGCCATTGGCCTTTCCGGTCTGGACGATAAGCTCATTGAAGCTGAAATGAAAGACCCTGCGCTGGGGTATGTCGGTGAAGTCACGCATGTCCACGTCGAGTCTGTTCTTGACCTGCTCGACCGTGGATACATTCCGGTTATATCCACCATCGGATGCGGGCATGACGGCACTGTCTACAACATTAATGGTGACACGGCAGCAGCCTGTCTGGCCGGTGCGCTGCATGCTGAACGACTGATCATGATGACGGATGTTGCCGGAATCCTTCAGAACCCGAAAGATCCCACAACCCTGATTCCTGAGGTCAGTGTGGAGGAGGCACAGGAAATGCTTGCTTCCGGTTTTCTCTCCGGCGGAATGATTCCCAAGGTGGAATGCTGTATCCGGGCCATCCGTGAAGGAGTTTCCAGGGTGATCATCATGGATGGAACGGTTCCGCATGCCATTCTCATGGAGCTTCTTACCCATGAAGGCGCCGGTACCATGGTTGGAAAGGGGCATACAGACGCATGAATCTTCAGGAAATGGATCAGGCATATATTGCCAGTACATACCGCCGTTTTCCCCTTCATCTCGTCCGGGGCAAAGGTTCACTGCTCGAAGATGATGCAGGGCACGAACTGATTGATCTTGGAACCGGCATTGCCGTCAATTCCATGGGCATTGCAGATGATCTGTGGTGTCAGGCTGTCATTGACCAGCTCACCACACTGCAGCATACTTCCAATCTGTATTACACAGATCCCTGTGTCCGGCTGGCTCAGATGCTCTGTGAGCGTACGGGCATGAAAAAGGTATTCTTTTCCAATTCCGGAGCCGAAGCCAATGAATGTGCAATCAAGGCTGCGCGAAAATGGGCCGCTGAAACCCATGGCCCTGATTGCTATACCATTGCTACCCTGAACCAGTCATTTCATGGCAGGACCCTCACCACACTGGCCGCTACAGGCCAATCGCATTACCATGAACTCTTTCAGCCTCTGACACCTGGGTTTGTTTCCTTTGACGCTCAGGATCTCGGGCAGCTCGAAGCTCTGGCTCATCAGTCGTCGCTGGCTGCCGTAATGATTGAATGCATACAAGGAGAAGGCGGTGTCATTGCACTGGCACCGGATACCGTGCGCAATCTTGCAGCATTCTGTAAAGCCCGGAATATTCTGCTGATCGTGGATGAAGTTCAGACCGGCAATGGGCGTACCGGGAAATTATACAGTTACATGCATTTCGGCATTCAGCCGGACCTGGTGACTACCGCCAAGGGGCTCGGCGGCGGTCTCCCCCTCGGTGCCACCTTATTGGGCGAAAAAGTCCAGAATGTCTTCACCTATGGCGATCATGGCTCCACATTCGGCGGAAATCCCGTATGCTGCGCAGGCGCGGTTTCCGTTCTCAGCCGTATTGACGATACTCTGCTCAACGAAGTCGAACAGAAAGGACTCTGGATCCGGGAAAAACTTCTGGCCACAGAAGGTGTGGAAGAGGTTACAGGCCTCGGACTGATGATCGGAATCCGTACCCGCAGAAATGCTGCTGATGTCGTCAATGAGGCAATGCAGAGAGGTGTCCTTTGCCTGACAGCCAAGGACAGGGTACGTCTTCTGCCTGCACTGAATATTCCCATGTCCGTCCTGCAGAAAGCCATAGATATTCTCTGCGAAGTCATTGCATCATAAAACCCGAATGGTTTGCAGCGTGTTCCGGCATGCTGCTTTTTCTTGTGTGATTATCAGCAGAAACGCAGAATCTGATCAGAATGGAACAAGAATAGCCATTGCTTTACTTCGCAACTGACGCTACGCTTTATCTGACATGAAACCAATGTACCGTTTTTCTGGAGGGATTCATATGCATACTCTTGCTCATCGTAAAGCGACTGCCAGACTGCAGCTGCTGAAGCCGGATGGTTCACCGTGTGCACAGCAGCCCGTCGAAGTGAATCAGGTCTCTCACAAGTTTCTGTTCGGATGCGGGGTTTTTGACGCACTGAACCTGTTTCAGGAGCAACCCCAGGAAGCGCTTGCTTTTCAGAAGGACCGAATGGATAAGTGGCTTCACCTGTTTAACTATGGCACATTGCCCTTCTACTGGGGACGATATGAGCCCGTGGAAGGACAGACTGCGCAGGAACAGACTCTGAAAGCTGCCCGCTGGCTTCAATCCCAGGGGGTCACCCTCAAGGGCCATCCGCTCTGCTGGCATACTGCATGTGCTGACTGGCTTATGAACTATTCCAATCAGGATATCCTTACACATCAGCTCGACCGAATCCACCGGGATGTCCACGCCTTTCAGGGTGTGATCGACATGTGGGATGTAATCAATGAAGTCGTCATCATGCCTGTTTTTGACCGCTATGACAATGCGATCACCCGGATCTGCCGTGAATTCGGGCGGTTTGGTCTGGTTCAGGCCGTGTTCCAGGCCGCACATGAAACCAATCCTAATGCAGTTCTTCTGATCAATGACTTCAATACCAGCCCGGCTTATGAAATTCTTATAGAAGGTCTGCTTGACAAGGGTGTTCCTATCAGTGCCATCGGGATCCAGTCCCATCAGCATCAGGGATACTGGGGAGCCGCAAAACTGGAAGAAGTTCTGGAACGTTTTTCCCGTTTCGGTCTGCCCATTCATTTTACGGAAAACACTCTGGTTTCCGGCGAGATCATGCCGCCCCATATTGTGGATCTCAATGATTTCCAGGTAGACTCCTGGCCAAGCACGGAAGAGGGTGAACTCCGTCAGGCAGCTGAGATTACGGAAATGTATCAGATTCTGTTCAGTCATCCCCTGGTTCAGGCCATTACAACCTGGGATTTCACCGACGGGAAATGGCTGCATGCTCCATCCGGTTTTCTGCATGCTGATAACACGCTGAAACCGTCTTATAGAGCGATGGAACAGTTGATTCATCATGACTGGGAAACTCATCTGACATGCCAGACAGATGCTGATGGCTGTCTGACGTTTGAAGGATTCCGCGGTACATACACACTTTGCTCCGGTAAGAGCCAGGCATGTCTGGCTCTGGATACAGACACAAAAACCTGTCTGCAGCTGGTCTGACCTAAAAGAAGACATGAATAAAGGACTGCTTCGGCAGTCCTTTATTCATGACGATCCGACCGGGCTATATAGTCATCCAGAAGCGCTTTGGAATAAACCGTCCTGTCAGTCGAGGGTGTAACGATAAACCTCGACTGGACCGGAATCCTGGATGCGTCCGTCTCGTGAAAGCGCAGAAGCCCTGGTTCCAGAATCTCTATCCATTGCTCCCTGTCCAGCGGAAACCGGTCCCGGAGATAGGAATCAAGTGCATAGATGTATCCATCCGCCCAGGCAACCAGCAGAAAGTAATGCCCTTCGGACGATATCACAGAATGCCTGCCTCCCGAGCATGCAATCACCAGCTTGCCATCTTTCAGCGCCTGCACAGCCTCTGACCATTCTGTATTCCTTTCCCACTCCAGCTGATAGGCATCCAGAACACGCTTGTAAAAGTCCTCATTCTTACGGTTCCTGACGCCTGATCGGTTATTTCCACCGGCATAATTGCCGATAATCAGCGGATAGTAGCGGACAACATCAGAAAGGTTTCTGATCTCAAACTTATCCCGTGCACGTACTCCTCTCGCATTGACCGCTGAGTGCGAATCAATTCGTACCGGGTACATGGTCATATCCAGGATCCGGTCAAGATCCCAGACACTGACAGCATTGACAATACAGTTGGCAAGTGCTGTCACTACACAGGCACTTTCCCCGAACACCCGCCTGCTTGCCGGGTCCGGATCAATCACCAGATTCTCCCATTCCGGACTGTTCTGTGCATAATACAGATATGTGTTTCTGCAAATATACACAACCCGGGTTGCAGATGGTCTTTCCTTCAGCCGGTCTTCCTCCGTCTTTGCTTCTTCCATTTTACCATCCGGGATATATACCCAGATGCACAGCAGCATCACAAAAATGATGAACCTTTTCTTCCATGAACTTTTCATTGAGTCTTTCCTCTTTTCCCTTTACAGGAATTGTAACAGACCCCCTTTTCATACACAACCTTCATCATGCAGTCATGCCCGATTTCATTTCATTTTTTTGTCTTTTTCTGAACATCCAGAATTTTCCAGCGTTTTCATATTGTACCCGTGTAATTCATCCGTTATAATAAGACTAAAGATACCACAGGAGGATCATTCATATGAAAAAACGTTTCTGTTTTCTTCTCCTGTTCCTGCTCATACCCGTAATAGCACTCGCCGACTTTACCTCTGCACAGATTGCTGAGTACTCTTCGGCAATCCTTACACTGGAAGTCATTGACAGTCAGGGACAGGTCACTGCAACCGGCAGCGGACTGGTCGTTTACGACAATCAGACCGTGCTGACCAATTATTCACTCCTTGAAAATGCTTCGTATATTCTGGCAAGCACAGCCACCGGAAGCCGATATATGATCAGCCATATCAAGATCGCTGATCCGGTGACAGACCTCGCACTCCTTTCCTGTTTCACACCGACCAATCTTGTACCACTGCCTCTGGCACTCGGGGTCAGACCCCATCGCGGGGATGCTGTACTCGCTGCCGGCAGTCAGAATGTTCCCGGAACCGTCAGCGCCGTGTTTGAAGAAGATGGTGTCACTTATGTCCAGTTCACGGCTTCAGGTCTGTCTGTCAACAGCGGTGCACTGTTCCTGGAAGACGGCACTGTTGCAGGACTTGTAACCAATTCCATTGTGGACGCTGATACGATTCATTATGCTGTCCATACCGATGAGATCCAGCAGCTGTATGACCAATGGGACGGATCCGTGAAAGATCTCGGCACGGTCGTTTCCCAGTCGGTTACGGAAACCCCTGCTTCCTTCACACTGCTTAAATATGGCAGCACAGGGGAAGATGTTTCCCGTTTACAGCAGGCCCTTTCTCAGCTTGGCTACCTGACAGAGTATGAAGAAGGCGTGTATGACTTCAGTACCGTACTCGCTGTCCGTGCATTCCAGAATGCCAATGGGATTGCCACAGATCTCGGATTTGCCACGGAAGATGTCCAGAAACTGCTCTTTGGGTCCATGCAGGCACCTGATCCTGCCTCCGCTCCCACCGCTGTCCCGACGTCCGTACCAACACCGGTTCCGACTGAAGTGCCCACGCCGGTTCCGACGGCCGAACCCACACCGGTACCCACACCTGTCCCGACGCCCGAGCCTACACCGGTCCCGACGCCCGAGCCCACACCCGTACCCACACCTGTCCCGACGCCTGTGCCAACGCCCACACCTGAGCCAACCGTTGCGCGGGTGTTTAATGTGCTGGGCATTGGAACCGTGGATAAGGGGCATGTCCAGATCCGTTGGGAAGACTCCCAGAATGCCAGCCCATATACGCTGTACTATGAATATGTGGCAGACAACGGTTGCGATCAGATGTCCTGGTATACAGCCGATATCAATACAAAACAATATACCCTGGATTATCTGATCCCGGGTGAAACCTATAATATTGAAGTCGAGGACTGTAATGGTGAAACTGCGAGCACGACCATCACTGTGCCTGCAATCGGTGACTTTGAGGATGGAAAACTCACAACCGCTTCCATTAAAACCAAGATAGAACCCAAGTATAAGAATAATTCTTCTGACGGGGACAAGGCATCCAAGGACCTGAAAGCCTTCTCCGCAAGCGATATCATGAATGCCAATGGCAAGGCATACGGATTCCAGTATACTGTGGATTATCCTGTGCTTGCCAAGTCCAGGTTCTACGATACTCTGATTGCCATTGAAGCACCCAACGGATTCGTTGACACATTCTATATGGGCAATATTGAGTACACAAGGTATAACAGTGCCACAGGAAGACTGTGGTGGTACTTCATGGGTAAGGGATTCTTCAACTCACTCCAGCGGGCCACGGATACCGTTCCCACCGGTGAGTACATCATTACTCTGTACTGGGATGGCATGTTTGTAAACCGGAATAGCATCCGTGTTCAGTAAACCATTCCCTGTCAGCTTAAGAGCAAACGGGCATGCAGCAGATTGCTGCATGCCCGCTTTTTGTCACCTGCATTCACCAGTTTCCTGACCGGCCAGCGTACGTATTCTTTCACATTCCGTCGCAATCCAGCCGGGGATTCTGGCCTTCAGTGTTTCCCATGGCATGTACTGTGCCGTCTCCAGTGTGGTCTTGCTGAAGCGGAAGGTCGGTTCAAAGGACAGATATTTCCGGATATACCATTCGCTCAGCCTGTCATCTTCCTCTGTCGGATGATATGCACCGGCAAACGGACCACCTACCAGTACCGGACCGCCGGCCTTCCCTGTGCATGCATCCCTTGCTCCAGGCACCGCTTTTGCCATAGCCGCATCCGCAACGAACGCATGCTTTCCAGGCTGACAGTATGCATGAATATGATCATCTGTAAACTGACTGACACCCTGCCATTTCAGCGGAGTAAAACCACCATGAAAGCTACCGTCCGCACCCAGTACGGTGCCGTCCTGACCCACATGGACCCAGATATGTTCCAGATCGTACATATGCTGAATATCATAATCCCAATAATAGGCATACTCTATCACAAACGCAGTCTGTCCGCCTGTGAGAATATTGCGTTTCGGGAATGATTCACTGACACAGTTTTCCCTCACAATACTGTATCCCACCGCACGTATCGGGATGGTTTCGTGCTCATCTGAATAGATTTCCGGCGCATAGCGCAATACAAGCTCTGCATCTTTCATACCATATTTCTCCTAAGTTTTAATCATGATTCCGTCATCCGGATCGCGAGTCTCACTGGTGCGGATCCTGTACTGCATTGCATGCAGGTCCACACTCAGCTGTGCCCAGTCTTTCCCTGACTGCCACTGAATCTCTATCCTGCCTGGTCCAGGCGCACACACATCGATCCCGGCTGATTCTGAAAAGGCCGGATGTGTATTGCGTAAGGTCAGAAGCCCCAGCTGTTCCCTGACCACAGGGCGGGTAAGCCGTGACACGGCTTCATCATAGGTAAAACACTGACGGTTCATTTCCCGGGCATCGACTGACGGATCCTGTTCAAATACTGAAAGATCATTCTCTGCCGCAAGCAGATCCCCGTACCATACCTGTGGTCTGCCCGGCATGAAGATCTGCAGTGCACGTGCCATACACATCTTCCGGTCATCACAGCCCAGAGCAGAATAGTATGTCCCATCCATCTGATAAACTTCAGGGTGCTCACCGTGAATCATCTTTCTTCGGCAACCCCGTGTCTCCAGTCTTCTGCAGATCTGCTCCATCCGCGCATCGGGCAGAAGTCCCCTGAGATCCCGGATGGGAATCCCATCATGACAGCCCAGCATATTCACCGTTTGGATCCGTTCTGTAAGCTGTTCCCGGGCCCAGGATACCAGATAGCCTTCGTCTCCGCAGTCCAGTGCATCCAGAAGCAGTCCGGGCAGGAAATAATCATAGGTCAGGCATCCCTGTTCCGAGATTTTTCTGAATCCGCCGCTTGCATAAGTTCCATGTACTTCAGGAAGCACATCAAGACCAAGCGCAGCCGCCTGGTGTTTCAGCCGCTGCAGGATCTGCCATGTCTCCGGTTCATTCATGAAATTCGCACGCCCCGGTGCCTTATGAAGACGTGTGAATGCATCCAGGCGGATCATACACATGCCATACCCTGCCAGCTGCCGCATGACGGCATCATACCAGGCCCATACTTTCGGGCTTCTCTGGTTCACATCCATCTGCCCGAGGTATGTTCTGCCCTGTTCAAGCAGCGCACGGCAGGCGCATGCCCTGGAAACATAAGCACCCCAGTCCATGGTCGCCGGTGTCCTGCCTGCATCCAGCTGAACCCGGATCATGTCTGCCAGCTCTGCAGCTTCCTCTGATTTCATCCCCAGACCGTTCTGGAGCTGACGGGCAGAGAGCGGATGGTAACATATTTTCTGATAGAACGTATTCCAATAAGGTACTTCATGTCCATCCGGAAACCGCACCATCAGAAGCGGCAAACCTTTCTTGCGCAGGTTTGCACTGAGAAAAAACTGCTCCGTGGGCTGGATATATCCTTGGTCCGTCATTTCACCGCACCCGGTCCAGAATGCGTTCCAGTCAATAAAAAAGTCCTTGTACTCTGAGTCTTCCCCATGCCGGAGCAGATCCTGAAACTGCGGTGACTGTACTGACAGATGATTCAGGATCAGATCGCACACCAGATCCAGCCCCATGGCCCGCAGGGATTGCAGGTCAGACTCATCTGCCAGTTCATGATTGAGCGCATAGGATATCACAGAGAAACCGCGGTCCAGATCGGTATGGAAGACAGTCGGCAGAATATAAAACGCACGGAATGCATCTTTGAGTTCCGGGCGCAGAAGAAATCGCACAGTCTCTGACAGTTTGCCACCCAGACTGTCCGGATATGCATTCAGAATTGCGCCAAACTTCATACTTCGTTCCTTTCACTGATCATAGAATCCTCTGGTGCTGAAAACAGCAGCCGTCAGGAAAAGTTCATTATGCTGCCGGCTGCTGTTACTTGCATGTCAGGCCTGGCGCAGCGAGTGCAACCGGGCTGACATCTGTTTCATGGTTTCCAGAAGTTCTTCCGTATCCTGCAGGGCATTATATGCCCCGTCCTCAGAAAGAACGCCCCGCTTCAGATCAGACGGAAGACTGCCTGCTGTGTCCTGGTCCATATCCTGAAGAAGCTCTCCGCTTTCCATGTACTCATTCAGCCCTGCATAGGCGGCCAGTGCCGTTTCCTGCTGAATGCATACCTCTTCCAGAAGCCGGTTCCATGCAAGCAAAGTATCCAGTTCATTCTCATGCCTGCGGATTCGTTCCAGTACAAGATTCTTCTCTGCTTCCACGATCCTGCATCTCCTCAGCTGTTGATCATGTCCATCAGACGATCCCACTGCGTCTGAACCTCACTCATCAGTTCGGAATAATCCATATCCCTGCCCTCACGAAGCAGTTCTGTCATTTCCATGACAGGTTTCAGAACCGGTGTCAGTGCCAGATTGGAGAGACTTCCCTTCAGTGCATGCGCTGCTTCAAACGCGCCTTTCAGATCCTTCCGGTCCAGTGCAGCTCTCAGTTGTGCAACATGCCCGTCATCCTTGAGCATACCCACCAGCCGAAGGTAAAACGCTTCATTGTTCAGGCAGCGTCCAAGACCTTCCTGGACGTTTGCTCCATAAGCCACCAATGCTTCCCTTGTCAGCATAGTCTGTGTTTCCTCCCTTGATCTATCCCATCGTATCACAGTCGCATTCCAAGCTATGCCTGGTCTTTGCCTGCATAGACACGGTAACCGTTCCGCCCATGCCCCTTCACAGAGTACAGTGCCTGATCAGCGGCCTGGAACAGACGGCTGTTGTCTGACACATCTTCTGTAAAGGCTACCCCAACACTCAGTGTGACAGACGGAACCCCATCCTTTTCCGGTTTCAGGTTTTCCATTACGCTTGTGATCTTATGCCGGACCACAAACTCCAGATTGTCACGCATGTTCAGCATGATCACGCAGAATTCATCCCCGCCGATCCTGCATACATAGTCGTCCGAACGAAAACTGGAAGTCAGAACACCGGCCACCCGCTTCAATACCTTGTCGCCCATTTCATGCCCGAACTGATCATTGTAACGCTTGAATTCATCAATATCCACCAGGATCAAGGCGAGTTCCTGATTATGATGCGTTTCCATGACCGATTCATAGGACTTTCTGTTATAAACGCCTGTCAGTGCATCATGACTCGCCTCATACGACAGAAGCGCTTTATCTCTCTGTGATTTATCCAGCATCTCATTGAATGCACTTGCCAGATACTTCATTTCTCTGGATCCGTGCAGAGGCACACGCTCCTGCGCTTTCACATGCCGGACCATCCGATGCATCGGGCCCATGACCAGCGCAAGATGAAGACCCACAAGCGCTGCTATGGTTACCAGCAGGCCAATAATCAGCACCTGCTGACGTCTGAGAATGGACAGCAGTCTGGATGAACTCGTAGTCTGTCTGATCTTAGTTCCTTCAATGAGTGCCTCCGAGCACTGTGCAACACTCTGCCTGATCGAATCCTTGTATGCCTGATACTCTTCATCGAATACCAGGTTCCGCGCAAGCTTTCGCTTGGCCTCTGCATCCATTGCAAACTCATCATCTGAAAGCCGGGCATTCCGCACCTGCTCAGGCAGCTGTGTTTCATCCATACCCAGTCCAAGCGCGGTAAGACGCATGGCACGGTATTCAATCTGCACCAGCTCCATACTGTATTTCAATGCCTGTTCGACGAATGCCCTGGATTCACCGGACGGTTGCAGGGATTCAATGTCTTCCACCGCTTTTTCACGGTTCCTTGCAACCTCTACTTCATACATGAATGCATCCATTGCCTCCCGGTTACCGGTCACGGCAAACACACGGACCTGACGAGTCAGTTCGTCCGATGCATTCTGCAGCTGTGTCACATCTTTCTGAGCCTGAATGTACGCCTCCGTGGCATCCTCCATCTCCTGATATCCGACCGTGGACTCCACTGTGGAAAGAATCAGCCAGCATGAAATACCCAGTGCTATCACAATCAGCAGAAAATTGGTAAAGCCTATCGAGATTCCTCGCCTTTCCCGGCGATCCGAACTATGCGCACTCAACTCCTTCACCTCCATCCAAAGACATATCAGATCCGTTTGGCAAGAGTCTCCGGATTCACGGCAAACAGTAATGCATTCTCCCTTGTAATCAGCCCTTCACGGCACATGCGCTGAAGCTCTGCATCCATGGACATCATGCCCTGATTGCCACCGGCATAAATCGCATTATCAATCTGGTGTGTCCGTCCCTCACGGATCAGGTTCTGGACAGCCGGGTTTACGGTCATCACTTCAAATACTGCCACCTGTCCACCGTCTTTCTTGGGAACCAGTCTCTGTGAAACCACAGCACGGAGTACCATCGAAATCTGGACACGCACCTGTGCCTGCTGCTCTGCAGGGAATGTGTCCAGAATACGGTCCACCGTCTTGGCTGCACCGGTTGTATGGAGCGAAGACAGCAGAAGATGACCTGTTTCCGCTGCTGTGATCGCTGTCCGGATCGTATCCAGGTCACGCATTTCACCCAGCATGATCACATCCGGTGCCTGTCGCAGTGCAGCCCTCAGTGCACGGGAAAAGGAAGGTGCATCATTCGGAATCTCGCGCTGGCTTACCAGACACTTCTTATGGCTGTGAATATACTCAATCGGGTCCTCAATGGTCACGATATGTCCATCACGGGTCTGATTGATCCGGTCCATGAGACAGGCCAGGGTTGTGCTCTTGCCGCTGCCGGCAGGCCCTGTCACCAGAATCATGCCATTGCGGAATCTTGCCAGTTCCATCACCAGTTCAGGGATTGAGAGTTTTTTTGGATCAGGGAGCCCGAAAGCAACCGTTCGGCATGTTGCTGCGACCGTGTTCCGCTGATAATACGCATTGCAGCGAAAGCGTGACAATTGCATCAGAGAAAACGAGAAGTCGTCGTCCCCTTCCGCTCTGAGAATGGAAAAATCCCGGTGTGCCAGGGCATAGGCTTCCTGAACCAGTGCCTCGCTGTCCGCAGGCAGTACCTTGGTATCAGTCAGCTGTACAAGGCTGCCCTTGACTTTGGCCGTCACAGGAGCGCCGGGCACAATAAAGACATCCGAACCTCCCAGTTCAAACGCTTTTGTCAGCAATTCTTTCAGTTCCATGTATGGCTCCTCCGCTTCATTCATCCGTTACCGCTGTCAGAACATGCGACAGCCATTCCACACGCACATCACTGGAATATGGCAGAATCCGGGCCTGCAGGCTCAGT
>ONWQ01000451.1 GCA_900321565.1 uncultured Eubacteriales bacterium | reverse complement strand
GGACATGAACCGGTATGCGGAATATATTGCCACAAAGGAGGAATACATCCGCAGATACCGCTTTGCCAATGCCTTCCATCCGTTCCACGGCTTCAGTATGATGAGCTGCGGACACCTGGCGGAGATGCATACCAGCGCCATCTATCTGGTCGGAGCCCGGGAGACGGGGATTGCCCGGAGCATGGGCCTCAAGACACGGGCAACGGTGGAAGAGGCACTTGAGGATGCCATGCGCAAGTATGTTGGAAATGAGCCGAACATCCTGGCTCTGCCGGGCGCCTTTACCAGGGGTGCAGTGCATCTGTGCATGAAGGATCCTGCGCAGAACAGTCATAGCAGAGATCTGGCAGGGAGCCATCCCTGCTGCGGGTAAAATCCACTGCATATACTGCACAGCATGTACGATGTACACATGTTACAATAAATGTGTACATCGCTGAGAATTAGACGACGCAAATACAAATATATAAGGAAAAAGTGTTGACAAACACGTGTGTACATGATACGATTCTGATAGCCAAATGAGAAGACCCCAATCCATTATGTAACCAAGACAAAGGAGCTGAAACCATGAAAAAGATGCTGTGTCTCGTTCTGGCTCTTTGCATGCTGCCGCTTTTCGGTCTGGCAGACAGCAAGGACATCCTGAACACAGAAAGTGAACTGCCCATTGTTACGGAACCGATCACCCTGTCCATTTTCGGACGGCAGGGCGGCACGCATGCGGAATGGTCCACCATGGACTTTTTCAAGGCGTACCAGGAAATGACCGGGATCACGCTGGACTTCCAGCAGGCCCCGTTCCAGGGCTATGCCGAGTCCAAGGCGCTGATGTTCGCAAGCCCGGACGGATATCCGGACATGCTGGTGGCCCCGGCCCTGACGGGTGCTGAGATCATCAAGTATGGTGAGGATGAGGTCCTGATCCCTCTGGAGGACCTGCTGAAGGAATATGCACCGCATTACACGGCCCTGATGGAAAAGTACCCGGATGTGGAAGGCCGCATTACCTCCCCGGACGGACACATCTATGCACTGGCTGCCATCATTGCCGTCAATGCGGCCCGCACCTCCAAGATCTGGTGCAATACAGCCTGGCTCGAAGCCAATGGTCTGGCTGTGCCTGCGACCTTTGAGGAACTGGAGAATGCACTGCGCGTCTTCAAGACCTATGATGCCAACGGCAACGGCGAAGCGGACGAGATTCCCATGGCCGCCGCGAGCTTCGGCGAGTACCTGACCACTATGGCAGGCATGTTCGGACTGCAGTATCAGTTCGGCCAGCGCATGAACCTGAGTGAGGATGGGAAGACTCTGAACAGCTGGCTGACGGACGACCGGTTCAAGGAGCTGCTGCAGTGGACCAAGGCCATGTATGACGAAGGTCTGATTGACGGGGATATGTTCACTCAGGAACGCACCAAGTATGTGGCCAAGATGGGCGGCGGCGTTCTGGGCATTTTCTTCAACCAGGCAGACGACGCATTCGATTCCACCAATTATATCGGGATTGCGCCCTTCAGCGGCAAGAGTGAGAAGATCTATGTGCAGAGCGGACCTGTGGCCCGTGATATGGGCACATTCGCCATTACCTGCGACTGCGAGTATCCGGAAGCGGCCATCCGCTGGATCGACTACCTGTTCAGTGATGAAGGCTCCTATCTGATGCGCTACGGCATTGAAGGCAAGACCTGGACACGGGATGCGGACGGATATCCTGTGTATGTGGACGGGATCCTGGACAACCCCAACGGCTCCGGCCCCACCATTGCCCAGTTCACCATCTGGCCCGGTGGCGGATCTCCCCAGTACCTCAATGACCATAACTGCATTGCGGTTACGTCCCCGACCACCCAGGCGGCCCAGACTGCTCTGGACCCGTACATGGACTACCTGCTCTATGCGGAACCTCTGTTTGATGCGGATACCAATGACCGGCTGATGATCCTGGCCAATGATATCAATACGTATGCAGATTCCTGCGCGGCCAAGATGATCCGCGGAGAAATGAGCTTTGACGAATGGGATACCTACTGCAAGACGCTGGAAGACATGGGACTGGCTGAGTGGGTCTCCATTTATCAGGAGCGTCTGGATACCTATCAGGACTGAAACACGGACTGACCTGACTGCGGGGAGAGGAACTGCCCTCTCCCCGTTTTCTCTACTCTGAAAGGAGGAGACTGCATGAGCACAGTTTCTCCGCGTCCGGTGCGGCCGGGCTCCCGGAAGATCCGCAAGGCATTCGCGCACTGGCAGCTGCTGCTTCTGCTGGTGATTCCGCTTGCGTGGTATATCATCTTCTGTTATACGCCCATGTTTGGGGTCCAGCTGGCGTTCAAGAACTACAAGACGAAGCTGGGCATCTGGGGAAGCCCGTGGGCAGACCCGCTTTTCAAGCATTTTGCCAGATACTTTTCATCGTACTATGCCTGGAGCACGATCTGGAACACACTGGCCATTAACCTGGGCTGTCTGGCCATCGGGTTCCCGGCACCGATCCTTCTGGCGCTTCTGCTCAATGAGATTGACAGCCTACGGTTCCGGAAGATCCTGCAGAACATCACCTATGTTCCATACTTTCTTTCCATTGTGGTGGTTGTCAGTATGCTCAGACTGTTCTGCGATGAGCGCTACGGGGTGTTCAATACCATACTGCAGACCTTCGGCATGAAGGCCATTCCGTTCATGGAGTCAGAGACCTATTTCCGTCCGCTGTATGTGATCAGCAATGTCTGGCAGAACATGGGCTGGAATGCGATCATCTATATTGCGGCCCTGGCCGGTGTGGACCCGGCACTGTACGAAGCGGCAACCATGGACGGCGCATCCAGGATCCAGAAAATCATCCATGTCTCTATCCCGTGCATTCTTCCTACGATTGTTACCATGTTCATCCTGCGCATCGGGCAGCTGATGACCATAGGATTTGAGAAGGCATACCTGATGCAGAACAGTCTGAATATCGGCAAAAGTGAGATCATTTCCACCCTGGTCTATAAGAACGGTATTCAGAAGGGCGATTACAGCTATGCCACGGCGGTCGGCCTGATGAACTCCGTGGTGAACCTGATCCTGATTGTCACAGCGAATACGGTGTGCCGCAGGGCACTGGACGAGAGCTTATGGTGAGGTGAGGACTATGACGACGATTTCATCAAAGCGCAGGTCCGGGCATATCCAGGAAAGCCATGGCGACCGGATCTTTCAGATCGTGGTGCTTGTGATCAGTGTGGTGCTGATGGCCATTGTGGCGTATCCCCTGTACTTTACCGTGATCGCTTCCTTCTCCAAACCGGAGGATGTGCTGCTGGGAAAGGTGGTCGTGTGGCCGCGCAGCTTTTCTCTGGAAAGCTACAAGATGGTGATCGGGGAAAGCAGTATATGGATGGGGTACGGGAACACCATTGTGTATACCGTGCTGGGCACGCTGGTGAACCTGGTACTGACGATCATGATTGCTTACCCGCTCAGCTGCCGGGAAACGCCCTGCCGGGGCATCCTGACGTTTGTGGCATCCTTTACCATGCTCTTTTCCGGCGGTCTGATCCCGACCTACCTGCTTGTGAGGCAGCTGGGCATGTACAATACGATCTGGGCTATGCTTCTGCCCAGCGGGATCGGGACGTATAACATGCTGGTCATGAAAAACTTCTTCCAGTCGAGCATTCCCGGTGAACTCAAGGAAGCGGCGTGTCTGGACGGATGCAGCGATCTGCAGACACTGTTCCGGGTGGTGCTCCCGCTGTCAGGTTCCATTCTTGCGGTCATGGTGCTGTTCTATGCCGTCGGGCACTGGAATGCATACTTCAATGCCCTGATCTATCTCAAGGACAGAAGCAGGATGCCGCTGCAGGTGATTCTGCGGGAGATCCTTTTGCAGAATCAGGAACTGGCCCAGGGCGACGGTACGGGGCTGTATGAAAAAATGATGGCCGCAGAGACCATGAAATATGCTATCATTATAGTGGCAAGCGTGCCGGTCATCTGTCTGTACCCGTTTGTGCAGAAACACTTTGTCAAGGGTGTCATGGTCGGCGCGATCAAGGGCTGAGCAGCCTGCAGTGTAAGACTGCAGGGCGGAAAATGAAAGGATGAACAGCATGCAAGGAATCGACCGGCTTCCGGCAATACCTCTGATTGCCAATGATCCCTATTTTTCAATCTGGATGCCTGGGGACACGCTGAACGCAGCAGGCGCCATACACTGGTCCGGTGCGCCCAAGGGGCTTTCCGGAAATCTGCTCATTGACGGCAAGGAATACTGCTTCCTCGGAAAGAGCTCCAGGCCGGGCATGCAGACCACACGTCTGCAGGTGACTCCGACCCGGACGGTTTCCGTCATGGAGGCCGCCGGCGTGGAGCTGGAGGTGGTATTCTGGTCACCGGCCCTGCCGGATGACCTGGATATGCTTTCCACGCCCGTCACTATTGTGGACTTTGCGCTCACATCGCTGGACGGGCAGGCGCATGATGTGACCCTGCGGTTTTCCGCGTCCCTGAACCTGTGCTTTGACGGGGAGTGCATGCCGGCCATGGTAGGGGATGAATTCCAGAGCGGGGACCTGCAGATGGCCTATGCAGGGCAGGCGCAGCAGCGTGTGCTCGGACATTCCGGGGATCATATCACCATGGACTGGGGATACCTGTACATGGCGGGATGCGAGGATGTACGTTACCGTAAGGACCGGGACCTTCAGTTCGTGTATGAAAAGACGGTCGGACCGGAAAGAACATGCACATACCTTATGCTGGGCTATGATGACATTGCGTCCGTGAATTACTTCGGCACCTTCTGCCGCGCATGGGGTCTGCGGGACGGGAAAACCATGCCGCAGGTGATGACAGGCATGGCAAGGCGCAAGGATGAACTCTGGGAGGCATGCCTGCGACTGGATGAGTATGTGCTGTCTGAAGCGGAGAAGATGGGCGGCGAGGACTACCGGCTGATCGTGGCCGCGGCCTGGCGGCACACGTTCGCGGCACATAAACTCATCGCAACACCGGACGGCGGGATGGCCCTGCTTTCCAAGGAAAACGATTCCAATGGCTGCATCGGGACCGTGGACGTGAGCTATCCGTCAGTACCACTGTTTCTGAAATTCTGTCCGGAACTGGTCAATGCCCTGTGCAAGCCGGTACTGGAGTTTGCATCCATGCCGGTATGGCAGGAAGGGTTCGCACCGCATGATGTAGGCCGTTACCCGTATGCCACAGGCCAGGTCTATGCGGCACGCAAGCGTCTGCACAACGGCCAGACCCCGCTTCCGTACTACCAGTATCCAGCCCAGGGGGATGTGTATGATCCGCACAATCAGATGCCGGTGGAAGAGTGCGGGAACATGCTGATCATGCTGGAAGCCGCCCTGAGCTTCGGGGCCGGGGATGCCCTGATCCGCACGTATGCACCGCTTCTGGATAAGTGGGTGCGGTATCTGGACCGGTATGGTGAGGACCCGGGCGAACAGCTGTGCACGGATGACTTCGCAGGCCATCTGGCGCATAATGTGAATCTGTCTGCCAAGGCGTTCGTGGGTATGGCATGCTATGCACGTATCCTGACGCGGCTCGGCTATGCTCATGACGCAGAGATGTGGGACCGGCGTGCGCAGGAAATGGCGGCCAGCTGGCTCGCACGGGCCGGGCAGGGTGAGGGCACCTCGCTGACCTTTGACGGGCAGGGCTGGAGCATGAAGTATAACCTGGTCTGGGACCGGGTGCTGGACCTGGGGCTGATCCCGCAGGAGACCCTGGAAGCGGAGGCCAGGAGCTATACCGGGCGCATGAACAAATACGGACTGCCTCTGGATTCCCGGGCGGACTATACCAAGTCGGACTGGCTGGTGTGGTCTGCGTGCCTGACGCGCGATCCGGGACTGTTCCGGACACTGATCGCGCCGCTGGCTGAGTATCTGCGGCATACGGATACGCGTGTGCCGTTCTCGGACTGGTATGACACCAAGACGGGAAAGTATGTGGCGTTTATTGCAAGGAGCGTGCAAGGCGGCGTATTCATGCCGTTCCTTCTGACGGAGTAAGCAGACCATTCCCGTGGAAAAGCCGGATCAGAATCGTCCTGATCCGGCTTTTCTGTCCTTTGCTGCATGGGATCACAGACCCGGGTCATGGGAAAGTGACTTCCATTGCGGACAAAAGTGAAGGGCAGATGGAGGATATGGTGCATATCTCCGGATCATGGAATGCCGGAAATCACAGGCGGGCTCTGTGATTTCCGGTGCATGTTTTCATGTGCAGGCTACGGCGCATACGGGCCGGAATTCCAGGGGCGAATTATTTTCTATTTGTCCTATTTGTTCTATTTACAGGCTCCCACGCATTGGGTACAATCATGCTATACACAGATGAATGATATGGCAAAAGTTTGGACAGATAAGTGCAAATAATGGGGTGACAGCATGGAACGCAGACTCAGCAGGAAAAAGCAGCACATGCATACCAGACTGGTCATGAAGCGGCACTGGCAGATGTATCTGATGATGCTTGTTCCCATGGCGTTTATTCTGGTGTTCAACTATATGCCCATGTCGGGCCTGGTCATAGCGTTCAAGAACTACTCATTCACCAAGGGTATCTGGGGCAGCCGGTGGGTCGGGCTCAAGCACTTTGACAAGCTCATCAATTCCTACATGTTCCCGCGTCTGATGTCCAATACCTTCCTTCTTTCCATTTTCACGATTGCCGTATGTTTCCCGATCCCCATCGTGTTTGCGGTCCTGATCAATGAATGCCGGCGGGTACGTTACCGCAAGTTTGTGCAGATGGTCAGCTATGCACCGCATTTCATGACCACCGTGGTCATAGTTTCCATCCTCAATCAGCTTTTCAATTACTATCACGGTGTCGTCAATGTGGGGATCCAGGCCTTCGGTGGCACGGCGGTCGACTTCCTCGGGCATGCCGGTGCATTCCGGCCCATGTAGGTGTTCTCCGGACTCTGGCAGAACATGGGCTATAACTCCATCATCTATATTGCGGCCCTGGCATCCGTGGACCCGCAG
>ONWQ01000452.1 GCA_900321565.1 uncultured Eubacteriales bacterium | reverse complement strand
GGCAGAGGCGTTAGTGTATTCCCTATTACCATGAGTATTTCATAGCTGTTGACACACAATTCTGATGTGTTTCATCCACATGCTTGGTCCCGTGTGTTTTACTTCCATAAAAATGTATACAGAAATGACCGTCAAAACCATTATTCTTAATCGTTGTTGTTCCATGCGGCATTCCATTCATCGAAGCCGCATAAACATGTCCATTATATTTGACCAGTATCGCACGCCTTTTCCAGGACCAGTGACCACCATAAAGACTCTTGAGAATCTTTGCATCAGATGAAGTCAGCGGTTCTGCATCCAGATGATTTGAGCCTGACCATCGTTTGCATTTGAAAGTTTTACCAGTTTTGCAGTCTTTAACCGTAAAGGTAGCTCCTTTGGGAATTTTATCTTGTCCGTTCCTGAACCAGTTCAGACGTTCCGTTTCAGTTTTGCTGTTTGAATCATTGGAAGAACTGTATGTTCCGAACATCGCATTGATTGTGCTTTGATTTGCAATACCTGTCTGTTTGAGTCCTTTCGCTTTCTGCAGCTTTTTGACTGCCTTTTTCGTTGCCGACCCATAATCCCCGTCGATTGCTTCCGAATAATATCCAAGAGCTTTCAGACACTTCTGTAGTTTTTTTACATTACTTCCATTGTCCCCAGGTTCGCATGGCTTGGGTTTGCCAATGGATCTCAATGAAGATGAAGAGTTTGATGCGGATGAGGATGTAGTTGATGAAGAAGCCTTTCCCTTGGTCACATATTTCCTCATCACATAGCCTGTTATGCCACCATAAGAAACTTTGTACCAGTCGCCTGAAGTACTCTTTATTGTCAGTATTGTCCCCCTGGGGAGGCTCTGCAGAGCTTTGGAATCCTTCGATGCCGCTTTCCGGAGCACTAAAGATGAGCAGTTAACTGTTCCATCTGTAGCCAGTGCTTCATTGAACATTAATGACATAATTATGACAAGAATAATGATTGAGCAAAATCTGGAGATGCTCTTCTTATCCATGGACTGCTCCTCCTTTCAGCGCAACATTTGCAGTTCATCCTTCATGAAATATAAACGCAATTATTACGCATGTCAATTCAAATTTGTCACAATTTTATGACACTATTGTAACATTTATCTGCTGTTTGAGCCAGATATGCTCGCTAAGTCCGGAGCTGCTCGAACTGTTCTCACCGATTTCTACATTTATATTTGTTACGAATATGAGCGCTTTATAGTCTTGATTGGCAAAAAAAGGTTCACTATATAATTTTGCCTCTCACATCATCAACTGACAGTGATCAGTCTTCTGCAGAAAATCACAGAGATTCAAAGAAAAAGTACTTGACAGATACAGGAGTAGTTGCTACAATGCGTTCGGTTTCCAGAAAGAAACCTGTGCCATAGACAGCCGGTCGTCATAATAGACGGTAAAGGAGTTCACTCCGCCTGCCGAGGTGCAAAGGATTACTGCTTGTACTCCCTTGCGCCTGCGCAAGGGTTTTCTTTTGACTCAAAACCAAAAGGAGGTGCAAGTATGAGCAAGAATCGTGAACTGAAAGAGCAGGCAGTCGCCGAAATCGTAGAAAAATTCAAAGGTGCACAGTCTGTTGTTTTTGCAAGCTATTCCGGACTGACCGTGGAGCAGGTAACTGCTTTGCGCAAACAGTGCCGCGAGAATGATGTCCAGTACTGCGTTCTTAAGAATCGCCTGGTTAAGCTTGCATTGCATGAACTGAATATTGAAGGTGCCGATGATCTTCTCAATGGACCGAATGCATTTGTATTTGGTATGAAAGATGCTGTTGCAGCACCCAAGATCATTTCCGAGTTCATTGAAAAGAATAAGCTGGAATCGCTGAAGATTACCGGTGGTATTCTTGAGGGACAGGTGGAAGACCTCGCTACAATCGACAAACTCGCCAAAATGCCCAGCCGTGAAGTTCTTCTGGCCCGGTTGGTTGGCAGCATGAATGCCACCATTGGCAACTTCGTCCGTGTTGTGGAAGCTATCCGCAAGCAGAAGGCAGGCGAAGAATAATCTTCGTCATATGCTATTGTTATAGCGATGTTGAAAAGAGTCGACAATTCATATTTAGGAGGATTCAATCATGACTCATGAGGAAATTATTGCTGCCGTCGAATCGATGACAGTGCTTGAGCTGGCCGATCTGGTCAAAGCTATGGAAGAGAAGTTTGGTGTTTCTGCTGCTGCACCTGTTGCTATGGTTGGTGCTGTACCTGGTGCTGCTGCAGCCGCTGAAGAAGAAAAGACCGAATTCGACGTTGTGCTGAAGGAAGCCGGCGCTGAAAAGATCAAGGTCATCAAGGTCGTCCGTGAAGTCGTTG
>ONWQ01000453.1 GCA_900321565.1 uncultured Eubacteriales bacterium | reverse complement strand
ATCGAGCTCAGAGTTCTCTTCGATTTCCACGCCGGTCTCATACAGGCCCTTGATCGGGGCATTGCAGGCGAAGAAGTCCTGAGGCCGCGGTCCGAAGGTGATGATCTTCAGGTTCTTCACGCCGATGACTGCACGGGCCACGGGAATGAAGTCGCGGATCATGGCTGCGATCTCGTCGGCTGTGCCCACCGGATAGGAAGGAATGTAGCCCTGGAGATGACGCATGCCAAGGTTATAGGAGCAGTTCAGCATACCGCAGTATGCATCGCCGCGGCCGTTGATCATGTCGCCGTCGCCTTCGGCAGCAGCCACGAACATGCAGGGGCCGTCAAAGTTCTTGGCAATCAGGGTTTCCGGGGTTTCCGGTCCGAAGTTGCCCAGGAAAACAACCAGCGCATTGCACTCCTTGGCCTTGACATCCTCAACGGCACGGAGCATGTCCAGTTCGTTCTCCACGGTGACCGGGCACTCGTAAAGGCCCTCACCGAATGCAGCCTTGATGGCAGCACGGCGCTTTTCAGACAGAGCAATGGGGAAACAGTCACGGGAAACGGCAATCATGCCAAGCTTCACGACAGGAATATTGGAAATCATGGGTACTCTCCTCCTTTGTCTTCGGTGAATCCGACAGGCACGCCTGTACAGGCTTTATCTTAACCTGCCCTCACAGGCAGGCAGATTTCTCATTCGAGTCCGGCCAGGGTCTGGTACGCGGACTTGAGGCCAGGATACAGCTGGGTGTACAGCTGATAATACGGTTCATAGGCAGCACCTCGGACAGCATCCGGCTGCAGCGGGTCCGCTTCGCGGATCAGGCTTGCGCAGGCTTCGGGCACGCTCGGGTAGAGCCCGCCGGCCACACCGGCCAGGATGGCTGCGCCCAGTGCCGGGCCTTCCGTGTTCTGCACGGTGGAAACCGGCATGGCGAAGATGTCCGCCATCATCTGACGCCAGAACGGGCTCTTGGCACCGCCGCCGCAGGCGAGCATGCGCTCGGGGACTACGTGCATGCCGCGGAGCACGTCCAGGTTCTGTCTCTGGGAATACATGACGCCTTCCATGACGGCACGCAGCAGGTCACGGCGGGTATGCATGGCGGAAAGGCCGATGAACGCACCGCGGGCATTGCTGTCAAGGAGCGGGCTGCGCTCGCCCATAAGGTACGGCAGGAACAGCAGGCGGTTGGCACCGATGGGGCTCCTGGCTGCCTGTTCATTCATGAGGACATAGGGATCCGTGCCCATTTCCTTGGCTGTCTGGATCTCCGCGTCACAGAAGGTATCGCGGTACCATTTCAGGGAAAGCCCGGCTGCGAGTGTGCAGCTCATGACGGTATAGGCACCGGGGACCGCGGAACAGAAGGTGTGCACGCGTCCCTGCGGGTCAATCTGTACGGTATCGCTGTGTGCATAGACCACGCCGCTTGTGCCGATGGTGGTAAAGGCCTTGCCGGCAGAGGCGACGCCGGTCCCGATGGCACCGGCCATATTATCCGCGGCACCACCGGCCACAGGCATGCCTTCGCACAGGCCCGTAAGCGCAGATGCCTGCGCACTGATCCGGCCGACAACCGCGCTGCTCTCATACAGCGGCGGGAGCAGGTTCATGTCCAGGTCCATGGCGCCGGCGATCTCTTCAGACCATGCGCGCTTGGGCACGTCCAGCATATTGGTACCGCTGGCATCGCTCATTTCCGAGGCGAACAGACCGGTGAGACGGAAACGGACATAGTCCTTGGGCAGCAGAATATGCTTTGCGCGGGCATAGGTCTCGGGCTCATGCTTGCGCACCCAGAGGATCTTCCCGGCGGTAAACCCGGTCAGTGCCGGATTGGCTGAGATGGCAATGAGGCGTTCCTTGCCGACACGCCTGGTCAGTTCTTCGCATTCCTCACCGGTACGCCCGTCGCACCAGAGGATGGCGGGACGCAGGACATTTCCTTCCCCGTCCGTGAGCACAAGACCATGCATCTGGCCGCTGATGCCCAGGCCCACAATCTCATGCGGGTCAGCACCGCTCTTTTCCAGGACCGCGCGGACCGTGTGCTGTGTCGCACGCCACCAGTCGTCCGGATCCTGTTCCGCCCAGCCGTTCTTCGGCTGATGAAGCGGGTATTCTTCACTGGCGGAAGCCAGTGTGGCACCGGTTTCGTCAAACAGGACCGTCTTGGTCCCGGAAGTCCCCAGATCTACACCCAACAGCATTTTCATGATGGACCATCCTCCATGTTTTACGGCAGAGTGATACCGTAAAACCGTATTCGAACTTTGGTTCCAGACCTGATAAAATTCTAATTCCGCGTATTCCCCTTGTCAAGCATATCTTCTCCGGCGCGCCCGGGCCTGCCTGCTCAATTCTGGGACGGAATCTGCCAACTTTTTGCGGTGCCTCAGACCGTCGCCTTCCGCTTCCGGCGATAGTACAGCCAGCCCCTGGCCACACGCGTCGCAAGACGGTAATGCGGGGGCATGAGCGCCCTGCGCGCCTTCTCAAGGCTTTCCACAATGGGCAGGTGCTGCGGGCATTTTTTCTCACAGGCATGGCAGCCGATACACTGGTCCGGGGTGGCCGGCTGTTCGCGCAGCGCAATGGTCTGCATGAATTCATGGCGGGCACTGCTGGGCCGCTCCGTGGCCGTCAGGTTATAGCAGTGAAGCGTGCCGGGGATATCCACACCGTGCGGGCAGGGCATGCAGTAGCGGCAGCCCGTGCATCCGACCAGGATCCTGCTGCGCAGAACGTCCCGCACGCGCCCGGTCAGTGCCCGGGTTTCCTCTGTCATGTACCCCGGTACGGCCGCATCCGCCCAGCGGCAGTTTTCCCGGACCATGTCCAGGCTGTTCATACCGGAGAGCACACAGGTGACTTCCTTCTGATCCCAGAGCCAGGAAAACGCGAGCTGTGCCGGGCTTTCCACGCCCGGTGCCTCACGGATCATCCGGACGGCCTCGTCCGGAAGCAGGTTCACCAGTTTCCCGCCGCGCAGCGGTTCCATGATCATGACCGGGATCCCGCGCCCGGCTGCGGCCTGGAGTCCTGTGCGTCCGGCCTGGGTGTGCTCATCCATGTAATTGTACTGGATCTGGCAGAAGTCCCAGTCATACGCGTCCAGGACTTTCCGGAACATGGCGCTGTCCCCGTGATAGGAAAACCCGATCTGGCGGATGGTGCCCCGGCTCTTCTGCTCCCGGATCCAGTCCTGGATGCCCATGTCCCTGAGCTTTTCCCAGGAACTCACGTCCGTGAGCATGTGAATCAGGTAATAATCGATATGGTCCGTGCGCAGGCGTGCAAGCTGTTCGTCAAACAGAGCCTGGATCCGTCCGGCACGCTGAATCAGGTACCCGGGCAGTTTGTCGGCAATCCGGACCCGGTCGCGGATTCCGTTCTTTTCCAGGATCTCCCCGAGACAGGCTTCACTGCCGGGATAGATATAGGCGGTATCAAAGTAATTGACGCCCTGGTTCACGGCCTCCAGGATCTCGCGCTCCGCTTCCTCCCGGTCGATGGCGCTCCCTTTCCTGGGAAAACGCATGCAGCCGAAGCCGAGTACGGAAACCGGTTCACCTCTGCGATCATTGCGGTATTGCATAAAACGCCTCCATATCTCTGCATTCCGTCGGGCACTGCCCGCTCTTGCAAGGATCCGACCCCTCTGCTATCATGGCTGTATTCCATGAAGTGAGGTCCTGAGCATGTTTTTTCTCGGATGTGACAGTGGTTCTACCAAAATTGCGTTCTGTATATGTGATGACAAGGGGCACGTGCTCAGTGCACGTGCCTTTCCCGGGATCACCATATTCCGGGAGCAGGCGGCGACCTACGCGCAGGATATGCGGCAGATGGCCGAAGT
>ONWQ01000455.1 GCA_900321565.1 uncultured Eubacteriales bacterium | reverse complement strand
ATACGTGTTTTACGTGGTTCATCTGACGGGATCAGAGCGTGCTCTGTTGTTGATATCAGTTAACTGTCATAGAAAAGTAATATGATGACTGGAGATATACGCTCCATGAACGCTTTTATGATATTTGGGGTAAAAGATTAGCGGTTTTATATCGCCAAAACCAGGTCTTGAAAGACATAGTGAATGGACATATGTTAGCAGAATTGCAAGTCATCTTCAGAGTTACCTGTTTTTTTATCATCAGGGTGCTGCGCAAGTTCTATTACGTTACAGCTCATGAGTTTCCCGATATTGCCTACACTTCTTGAAAACGTGCCAACAATTTATGGCATTCATCTGTGTTAGCTGTGTCTGGAAACCCGGATCAAACCGGATGTTATAAAAATGCTCAGGTCGTATCGGTATAGCAAACTGATATAACATGTCAGGTATTTCAGTCAGGATGATAGAGTATGTCTGCAAAAGAGAAACGAGTATTTTCACAGGTACAGTGTTTTGCAGGCATCCAGAGGAGTTAAATACTCCAAGTTAAAATGCAACCACCGAGATTCGATGGTTGCATTTTACTCATTTCTGATTGGTTAAGAATTCTTCTGAAATATATCCTTCGTACTGATTGCTTCGCACTCTTGCCCATCCCTTAACATGAGCAAGTACTGTAACTTTTTCACCGCAGTCCAATGCTGTTACAACGTGATACCCTTTGCCTGCGCCATAACGCATATTCACTTTTCCGCCATTTTCTGATGTTACATATGCGGTATAGCTATCTTTATTCATGTAATAGCCTGGCTTCTCTTCCGAAAGATAAAGATTCATAATGTAGCCTGTTTTTCCATTGACCGTGACTTTTGTCCAGTTGGAATGCACGGAATCAACTACGACTTCGGTTCCGGTCACCAGTTCCTCAACGACGTTTGAGTTACGACTGGCCGAAGCACGCATATTCACTGGTGCAGAATTAACCGATACCACATAAAGGGTATTTTTGTTGCTAGCTGCTTTTTCCTTGCTAAGAAGCTCATTCTCAATGTATCCGGTCATTCCATTCACCTGGATTCTTGACCAGTTGCTTCCTGGTTGGACTAATGTGACTTCTGTACCACTTGGCACCTGCAACAGTACATCATGTTTTTTCCCGGCGCCACTTCGAATATTAATACTCTTCCCATTCTGAGAGACAGTGTATGCTTTTGTACCTGACTGACTGAGTGGCTTTGAATTATCAGTGTTTGCTGTCAGATATTCATTGCGAATATAGCCGTTTTTTCCGCTTGCAACAACAGATACCTGACACCATTCCCCATCACTTTTCTTGAGCTTCACAGCAGTTCCATCCGCTAAAGCATCGATGATTCTGCTGTCTTCATTTGCATGATTATATAAATTGACATAACCATTTTTCGCTGTTTCAACATATAGAATACCTGTTTCAGGAACACTGCTGTTTAACGGGTCTCGATCTGTGAGATATATATTCATAATATAGCCATCAGTATCGCCTACCTGTATATGGCTCCAGTTATTATCGCTTGAAACTACTTTGACTTCGGTACCTGTTACCAGCGTATCAACAACATTTCCGTTTTTACTGGCTATACCACGAACATTTACAGGCCAGCTATTTTGCGAAACAACATATTTATGTCCTACAGCTAAAGCTGAAGTAGCAGATATCACGCTTATTGCGCAAACAAAAGTGATTGCCAGAAGTATTCTCTGAAACCAAGACCTTACCATTTGGATTCACCTCGCACAAGTAGTTGATCACTCTTGTTTACTCTATGTGTTTACTACACGAATAAATCACTTGAGGTAAGATTGATCAAGTGAATTATAACACAAATATGTCGATTTGTGTCATATTTATTTCAAATTAATTTCGATTTGTTAACAAAACTGCGTAATGGAAATCGTTTTAATACTTGCATGATTGTTTTTTGCTATGATAAAAACCAGGTTCCCGAGAACCTGGTACCACTGGATCCATTGAGGAAGCCTTTATCATAGAATCAGCAACAAGGAGGGATCAACACTCACGTAATGCTAAATCCATTTGTAATGAAAAGTATTATTATGCAATAAACATTGCATTACATGGATCCGCTTTACGTCCCTGCAAGATTTCTGATTTGTACTCAATTTATATAAAACGATCCGCATAGGATGCCGGCATGATTTCATACAGTCAAAAAGCTGCAGCAGGATACTGACTGCAGCTTTTTGATGTTCATCCGTAAATAAGATTCTTCTCTGATTCAGGATCAAATAAATGTAATACCTTAGCCGGGAAAGTGATATACAACTTGTTTCCGTAAGATAATAGCTTCCTTTGTTCGTTTGTCAGATCAATGGTAGGCAGACGTACAATAATGCTGTCATTATTTTTGCTTGAAAGATGCAGATGCAGTTCGCTACCCATCATTTCATTCACATTGATTGAGCACTCAATAGTCTGCTCTTTACTGGAGAACAAAACGCTCGTATGTTCTGGACGCACACCCAGCACGATGTCCTGTGATCCGATACCATTTTTCAGAAGAGATTCATTCTGATCTGAATTCAGTGGAATTCTGGCACCCAGCAATTCAACGGAATACCCTTTTGATTCACGATTCAAATGAGCTTTCAGAAAGTTCATTTGTGGACTTCCAATAAAACCAGCTACAAACAGATTCTTCGGAGTATCAAAAACTTCCTGCGGGGTTCCGACCTGCTGAATGTAGCCATCTTTCATAACCACAATCCGGTCCCCCAGTGTCATGGCTTCGGTCTGGTCGTGTGTTACATAGACAAAGGTTGTGTCGACGCGTTTTCTCAGCAAGATGATTTCGGCACGCATCTGATTTCGAAGCTTAGCATCCAGGTTTGAGAGCGGTTCGTCCATCAGGAAGACAGCAGGGTTACGGACAATGGCTCTGCCAATGGCAACGCGCTGACGTTGTCCGCCTGAAAGCGCTTTGGGTTTTCTTCCCAGATACTCCGTAATGCCAAGAATATCAGCAGCCTGAGTAACACGCTTATAGATTTCTTCATTGCTCATTTTCCTGAGTCGAAGTGAGAAAGCCATGTTTTCGTAAACCGTTATATGCGGGTACAGAGCATAGTTCTGGAATACCATTGCGATATCCCTGTCTTTAGGTTCAACGTCATTGACGACTCGATCACCTATTTTCAGTGTACCACCGGAGATATCTTCAAGTCCCGCAATCATTCGCAGTGTAGTTGATTTACCGCAACCTGAAGGTCCCACAAAGACTACGAATTCTTTGTCCTTGATTTCAAGATTGAAATCATGAACCGCAACTACATTTTTATCATATACTTTTTTGATATGTTCAAGTGTCACACTAGCCATTCTGTTATTCCCTCCTTAACCCTTTACAGCGCCGCCTGTTACGCCTTCAACATAGTATTTTTGCAATGCAAGGAATAATCCCGTAATCGGTACTGCAACAAGCACACCGCCTGCGCAGAATCTGGTAAAGTATCCCTGATAGTCTGCAACATTTACCCATCGATAGAGACCAACTGCGACGTTGTAATTAGGCTCACTGCCAAAGGCAACATAGGAAGCAAATACATAATCGCCCCAAGGCGCCATAAAAGCCATCAATATGGTATAGATTACGATTGGTTTTGCAAGAGGCATAATGATCTTTAAAAATACCTGGAACCGGGTGGCCCCATCAATTCTTGCACTCTCATCGAGAGATTTTGGAATGGTGTCAAAGAATCCTTTGGAAATATAGTATCCCATACCTGATGAAGCTACGTAGATCAGAATCAACCCTGGAATTGCACCGGATTGCGTTAACCCGAGCTGTTTGAGCAGAAAATACAGCGTGATCATGGTCAGAAATCCGGGAAACATACCAAGAACCAGCACAATGTTCATGATCAGTTTTCTGCCTCGGAAGCGCAGTCTTGACAAGGTATAGCTTACAGAAAGTACCATAACAGTTTGTATAACTGCACAGAATACTGCAATGATCAGTGTATTTCCATACCACCGCAGAAAATTGCTTTCACCGCTTACCAGCAACCAGGTATAATTATCAAGGGACCATTGTTTTGGAAGAAGATAATCAACCATACCGCCGGATTCTGTAAGATAAGAACGGAAAGACTGGAAAATCAGGAAAACAAATGGTGCCAGCCAGATGATACTCATTATTACCAAAACAGTATAAATGCCGGTGTTTACACGACGCTCATGTCCGCTTTTGCTGCGAGTCTTCTCTGGCTTGACTTCCCGAATCACGCCTTTCGTCTCATCTATAACAATATCGACTTCCGGTATTTCGTTTGCTTTACTCATTACTGGAAATCCTCCTCATTCTTGACAGACGGGATCATGTTATACACGATCAGGTTAATGACAGCTGTGACCACAAAGACAAGTATACCCATGACTGCAGCAAGCTTATAGTTGGTGTCATTGACCGTCATTTTGTACAGCCATGTAATCAGAAGATCTGTATAACCGGCGTTACCGGATAGCTCCAAAGACAGAGGTCTTCCCTGGGATAAGAGGAAGATTACATTGAAGTTGTTAATATTACCCGTAAATGAAGTCAGCAAATATGGACCGGTTACAAACAGCATATATGGAAGAGTAATCTTCTTATACATCTGGAATGCATTGGCACCATCGATTCTGGCGCTTTCATACAAATCTGCAGGGATGTTCATCAGAATACCTGTTGCAATCAGCATAAGATAAGGTATTCCTATCCAGACATTAATGACAATGACTGTGATTCTGGCCCATGTAGGATTTGTCCAGAATGGTATTGGCTGTGCTATCCATCCCCAACGCATGAGGTAGGTATTGATCAGACCATCTGCTGCAAACATTTTGCTGACATAAAGCAAGGATACAAACTGCGGAATAGCAATTGTCATGACCAGGATGGTCCGCCACATTTTCTTAAGCTTTATTCCTTTTTTATTGATCATTATGGCGACCAGCATCCCGAGAAAATAATTAAGAAATGTGGCAAAGAAAGCCCAGATCAGAGTCCATAAAAGTACCTGACTGAAGGTGTTGCCATAACTGGAAGTGTCAGTTGAAAGCAATTGCCTGAAATTGTCCCATCCAACCCATGTGAAAAGCTT
>ONWQ01000460.1 GCA_900321565.1 uncultured Eubacteriales bacterium | reverse complement strand
ACAATGGGACCATCACGGAAGGAGGCATTCACATGGGCAATGTAAAGCAACTGACGCTCGACCGATACGAGCATGGGCTGATGGTTCGGGCCTTGTATGAGAAATGGCAACGGATGCTGGCGGAGGAAAAGCCGACGGAGGATATTGAAGACCTGCTGCTCAAGGTGATCGATACCCCCAGCAAAAAGAAATGGAGGATATACTGATGAATGAACTGACATACCACCGCGAAGGAGATTGTCTGCTACCAAACCTGATTCTGCCGGAGGCTCCCCGGATCGGCGTCTGGGGCATGAGGCGGCGAGAATTCTTGAAAAAGCACCATAGCGGCATCTACACCGGCTTGCTCCTTAGCGGCAAGCTCAACGCCCATCTGGAGGAAGTGGATTGCCAGGCGGAAGAAATGCTCTTTCAGCTGGTCAATCAGATGGCCCAAGCCGAAGGCGTCACCGAGCAGCTCAAGGCTACCAATCAAATGGCCTGGGGCGGAGCCATGAACAACATCCAGGAAAGAGCAGAGGAAGTGGTGTATGCGGAACTGATATATAGCTAAGATGCTCAATGGTGAGGCTGTCATTATGGCAGCCCCACTTTTAGCTTTGTCAGCGAAGGACCCGCGAATTTTCCAGACGTGACTGGAATATCTGTACGCGTAATTTGCCAGACATGTCTAGCATTTTCACTGCATTTATCAAACACTGCCTACTATTTCAGGAGAAAATAATATCACTTAGTCAAATCGCCACGCAGCGAGTGATCATTTGCGTAATTCGGTACGCGGTGTGTCCCGTTTTTCGGTGAACCATATCGTCATTTCAGATGCATGTGAACAGTGACCAATTATTCTTTATGCAATAGAAAGATGAATTGCTTGTACAAGTTCAGTGATAAAACTGATAACATCATCGGTATCTGCCTCACTTATCGGCTGCTGCTGAAGAGGAATAGATGCAGCAAAGCAATCGCCTTCATGCACAATTTGGTCTCTTCTGATTACAATGTTATTCAGTTTCGTCTTTAAATCTGATGCAGAGATTGGAGAAGCCATATTTCTGCTAATCGCATCCCATTTATGCTCTTCCGACCAGATAAATGACAATGCATCTACAAGTTTATCCGGATGCTGGAATGCTAAGTAACCATGCTGCCGCTTAATCTCCTTTTCAAACTCGATTTCTGGTGAAAGCGATGTTCTCAAATCAGTATACTTTGTCATGTCAATACGGAAAACATTGAACTTATTTGTTTTGGGTCTCAAGCCTAAGAACTGTTCAACCATTCCAGTGCGAACAATGTCATGAATATACTTATCTAGCGCAGAGATTGCAAGCACCCATTCCCAACGCAACAAATCAGATGCATCAATTGGTACTTTTTGATCTTTTATGTAACGAAATAGTCCTTTAGGAACAGCTGTTTGACTAATTAGAGAATGAAATAGTGTTATTGCAGTTGTCATACAACATTCTCCAGAATAGAATCTGCAATGGATGAAAACATTTCTTTGATTTCATCTCTCTTTGCCGTTGTATTTGCGAATGATGCTCCACCCGGTATTTCGTTGTCCTTAAGGTCAAATACTGGAACACCTAATTCGTTTGCTTTTTGAAGCATGGCACCAAAATCAGGAATCTCTGCCATGTGGTAGTCAGTACGCTCATACACCATTTGATGCTTCGCCAGTTCATTTACGAATTCATTCGAAACAAAGTCTCTGATGTCATTGATTATGCCTTCATATGACGAAGTAGGCTTACCTTTTCTACGATTGAACCTCTGGCTTATTTCACCCAAAAACTTCATGCTAGCATTGGGTATGGGATAGGACGCAGTAGAAAGGATAGGCCGTGTTGTATCAGCCCAATATTTCCATCGCGGAAGAACCTTTAGAAGCGTCTTCAGCGCCATTAATGAAAATGGATCAGGGTTTGTTGGAACAATAAACGCATCAGATGATGTGAATGCGACTTGGTTAAGCGCACTTAATCCTGGATTAACATCAACAAACACATAATCTACATCATATCTTTCAGCACAAAGGCGAATCAGCTCGTACAATGCGCCTGGAAGGTTTTGCAGCGCAGTCATAGAGTTGTTATTATTCATGGATAGGCTTAGAGAAGGTTCATATTCAGATAAATCCATATGGCCAGGCAATAAGAATAACTTATCATTGCAAGAAGGGATAAAGCAGTCTATTGAGGAAATAGGAGTTGGCCTGCTTTCGAAGGCAACTCTGAGCCCATCTTTTATATTCATGTCCTTTGTTTGATCGTCAGTATAATAAGTATCAAAGTCATCTCTTAACAAAAGCGCAGATAAATTGCACTGAGGGTCACAGTCAACCAGAAGAACTCGTTTCCCTTTTTCGGTAAGCATCCACGCAATATT
>ONWQ01000462.1 GCA_900321565.1 uncultured Eubacteriales bacterium | reverse complement strand
TTCAATTTTCCCGTTCTATACGCCGGGTTTAGCTGTCAGGATTGTATATCTTTCCTGCCAATTTGTAAATACCTGTCCTCAAAATTCTGTATCTCAAAATTTGCGATCCCTTCCGGTATGCCATCCTGCCCACAACAAAAGCCCGGGCTTTGATTTCCCGGGCCAGAAACAGTCCTGCACACTGATATCACTCATCATTTTTGTATCTGAGCACAAACGACCCGACGTATTCCATGCCTTCCGGTACGGGGATTCCCGGGTCCTCCAGCGTCAGATGCGCACTGTACCCCTGGCACTCCAGCCCATAGACCAGATGGAGCATGGCAATCCCGATATCCACTTTCTGCAGGTCCCAGCCGCTTGCGTTCACATACCCCTTGCTGTGCTTTTCATACACATGCGCAGTCTGCCCCCGGACCACGATCCGCCAGGGCTGCTTGTTGACTGCAGACGGTGCCCACCGGACCATCTCCAGGCTTTCCTGCCAGGGTGCGGTGGCCACCAGTGGCCGGTCAAAGTTTCCGTCAAAAAACAGTTCGGAAAACTCCATCCGCGTGTCAGCCTTCACACCCCTGCGCATCACATTCTCCCGCAGGGACATCCTGTCTGCCGGGTACCCGAGCGGACTGACACAGGGCATGACTTCGTCTTCCTGAAGCCCCAGCGCCTTCTCAAACGCAGGCCTGTCCATGGTACCCGCAATCCACGTGGTTCCGATGCCCATGGCTTCCGCAAACAGTACAACCTGCTCAAACGTATAACCGAACGCTTCTTCAGCATGCGGCATGCGCCGTACACAGCCGGCAATGTATGTGTCTGCCCCGGTAATGACCGGCGCGCGCAGGTGGTCTTTCCCGGCATGCAGCAGTTTCCAGCGGATCTCAATCCCATAGGGATTCTCCGCCCGGGCTGCATAGTCCAGGATTTTCTCCGCATCATCCGCTCGCAGTGCGTTCCCGTCAAACGTGCGCACACTTCTTCTATGCCGGATCAGTTCCATTCCTTCCATTGCTGCATTCCTCCGTTCCGGATTTGTACCATCATACCCTGTGCCGTACCTCTGCGCAACCTTATTCTGCGATTCGTGTCCGTCCTTCCGCCACCGGCGCCTGTCATGAAGTCTGCTTTCCATATAGGTTCACTCTGTCAGGCCTGCCTTTTTTTCAGTTATGTACTTTATGCGTTTCCCGATGGGAATTCCCGCATCCCTGGCGTATAATGGCAGGGACCGGTGCGCATGCGGTATACCGGAACGCACCGGGCACAACTATGACAGAAAAGGAATGATGAAACGATGAGCAACCGGATTGATCGGGTTATGGAGCATATGGTGGCAAACGGTCTGACACAGATGATTGTCTCAGACCCCAAGAGCATCTGGTACCTGACAGGTGTGGATGTGGAACCCTATGAGCGCCTGTTTGCCTTCCTGATCCGCAGGGACGGACACCACGCATTCTTCCTCAACCGGCTTTACAATGTATCGGACACAGGCTTTGAGGAAGTCTGGTTCAGTGATACCGATGATTCCATCGGCATGATCGCATCCCATGTGGACCCTGCCTGCACACTGGGGATTGATAAGGAATGGAAAGCTGCGTTCCTGATCCCGCTCATGGAACGCTGCCCCGGTATGAAGGTTGTGCTGGCTTCAGACTGCGTGGATGACTGCCGTGCAGTGAAGGATGAGGAAGAAATCCGAAAGATGCGTGAGGCTTCCCGGATCAATGATGAAGTGAACCGGCTGGCATCCGAGTATGTAAGGGAAGGCATGACTGAAAAGCAGGTGGCGGCCCTGATTGACGCGGAGTTCATCAAGCGCGGCTGCAGCGGGCCCAGCTTCACGACCATTGTTTCCTTCGGTGCGAACGCAGCTGACCCGCACCACGAACCGGATGATACCGTACTGCACGCCGGCGAATGTGTTCTGATTGATATGGGATGCGTCAAGGACCGCTACTGCAGTGATATGACGCGGACCTTCTTCTGCAAATCAGCGGATCCGGAACAGACGAAGATCCATGACCTGGTGCGTGAAGCCAATGAAAAAGCGGAGAGCATCATCCGGCCCGGTGTGCGCTTCTGCGATATTGACGCAGCAGCCCGGGATCTGATTTCCGATGCAGGCTATGGCGAATACTTCAATCACCGGCTCGGACATTTCATCGGACAGACCGATCATGAAAAGGGCGATGTCAGCAGTGCAAACACACGTACCGCCGAACCCGGCATGATCTTTTCCATTGAACCCGGCATCTACCTGCCCGGCAGGTTCGGTGTCCGCGTGGAAGACCTGGTCCTGGTCACGGAGGACGGGTGCGAAGTCCTGAACCGTGAAGACAAGCACTGGCGGATTGTCGGCTGAGCGGCACGTCAGATACAAAAAACAGCAAAAATGCAGAATCTTGGTAGCCTTTAGCGCTTTAGTATGGTAGTATGCAGGCATACGGGACGAAGCATCCCGGAATCTGTGCGCGCCATACGGCGCAAATAACCAATCACAGGAGGAAAAACCATGAAGAAGCTGCTTTGTGCTGTACTCGCAGCGATGCTGGTACTGTCCATGCTGAGCGTTGTTTCCGCTGAAGAAGCCAAAGGCTATAGCATTGCCGTGGTCACCGGTACCATGTCCCAGTCCGTGGACGAGCGTGGTGCTGCCATGATGCTGGAAGAAAAGTACGGCAAGGACGTCATCAAGACCGCTACCTATCCGGACAACTTCACTGAAGAAAAGGAAACCACAATCCAGACCATCGTAAACTTTGCCGATGATCCGACCGTAAAGGCCATTGTGGTCTGCCAGGCTGTTCCCGGTGTTGCGGAAGCTTTCCGTCAGGTCAAGGAACGCCGCGATGACATCATCTGTCTCGCAGGCGAGAGCCAGGAAGATCCTTCCCTGATCACGGACGCGGCTGACCTGGTCGTCATGAACGACTTCGTTGCCCGTGGTTACCTGATCATCAAGACTGCCAAGGAGCTGGGCTGCGATACCTTCGTGCACATCTCCTTCCCGCGTCATATGGGTATCGAGTCCCTGAGCCGTCGTCTTGCCATCATGAAGGAAGCCGGCAAGGAACTGGGCGTGAACGTGGTTGAAGAAACCGCAGCTGACCCGCTGAGCGACGTGGGTATCACCGGCGCACAGCAGCAGATTCTGGAAAAGGCTCCCGAATGGATCGAGAAGTATGGCCAGAATTCCGCTTATTTCTGCACCAATGACGCGCATACCGCTCCTCTGCTCAAGCAGCTGCTGGAGTACGGCGGATACTTTGTGGAAGCTGACCTGCCCTCTCCGCTGATGGGCTATCCGGACGCACTGGGCATTGAGTTCTCCGATTCCGACATGAGCAATTATGAATACCTGCTCAAGAGTGTGGAAGATGCCATCGTGGCCAAGGGCGGCGCAGGCCGTTTCGGCACCTGGGCATACTCCTACACCTATACCCTGACCTCCGGTCTGGCTGAGCATGCCATGAACGTCATCGACGGCAAGGCTGACCTGCTCGAGATCGACGATATCGCTGATGCACTGTCCGTGTATTCTCCCGGTGCTGAATGGAACGGTTCCTACTACACCGATGCCAACACCGGCGTGAAGACCGAGAACTATGTCCTGATCTTCCAGGATACCTATATCATGGGCGATCCCGGCAAGTATATGGGCAATGCTGATGTGGAAGTGCCCGAGAAGTACTTCACCGTCAAGTAATCTTCCGTCATTCCTGGGGGAGGAACTGTACCTCCCCCTCTTTTTTACGTAAAGGTGGAAATCGATATGAGTAATCAGGCGCCTCTGCTGGAGATGAAAAACATCCGGAAGAATTTCTTCGGAAATCAGGTTCTGGAAGACATTAACCTGACCATGCAGAAGGGTGAGGTGCTTGGCCTGGTCGGTGAAAACGGCGCGGGCAAGTCCACACTGATGAAGATCCTGTTCGGTATGAACGAGATCCAGGAAACCGGCGGGTATGAAGGCGAGATCCTGCTCAATGGTGAAAAGGTCACCTTCAATTCGCCTTTCGATGCCCTTGCACACGGTATCGGCATGGTGCATCAGGAGTTTTCCCTGATCCCCGGTTTCACAGCCACAGAGAATATTCTTCTGAACCGGGAACCACAGAAAAAGAGCGTCATGTCCGAAATCTTCGGCGACCGGCTGAACCTGATCAACCGGAAAAATATGGAAACACAGGCGCAGACAGCCATTGATAAGATGGGCATGCATATAGACAGGCATATGATCATCAATGGCATGCCGGTGGGTCATAAGCAGTTTACCGAGATTGCCCGGGAACTGAGCAAGGAACAGCTGCAGCTTCTGATCCTGGATGAGCCGACTGCCGTACTCACCGAGCAGGAAGCCCAGGCACTGCTTGCCTCCATCCGCATCATGAGTGAGCATGGGATTGCCGTGATCTTTATCACGCACCGGCTGCAGGAGATCCTGGATGTATGTGATACTGTGGTGGTCATGCGGGATGGCGTACTGGTACAGAATGTCCCTGCCGCCAAGACCAGCATACCGGAGATCACGCGCTGGATGGTCGGACGCAATGTCAGCACGTCCCAGTCGGATGGACGGCCTGTACCCGAGACCGAAACCGTCATGAAGATTGAGCATCTCTGGGTGGACATGCCCGGCGAAACCGTGCGCGATGTCTGTCTGGATGTCAGACAGGGGGAAATCCTGGGCATCGGTGGCCTGGCCGGACAGGGCAAGCTGGGCATCCCCAACGGCATCATGGGGCTGTACGCTTCCGGCGGTTCTGTCACGTTTGAAGGGGAAAGTGTGCCCCTGAACCAGCCGCGCAACTGTCTGGACCGGCAGCTTGCCTTCGTGTCCGAAGACCGGCGCGGGGTCGGACTGCTTCTGGATGAGTCCTTGGAATGGAATATTGCCTTCCCTGCCATGCAGATTCATGATAAATTCCTGAAGCCCATGCTGGGCGGTCTGATCAAGTGGCGTGACGAGAAAGCCATTGAACAGGTGACGCAGAAGTATATCGATGAACTGCAGATCCGCTGCACAAGCCCGAATCAGAAAGCCAAGGAGCTTTCCGGCGGAAACCAGCAGAAAGTCTGTCTGGCCAAGGCATTCGCGCTTGAACCCAAGTTCCTGTTCGTGTCTGAACCGACCCGCGGTATTGATGTGGGTGCCAAGGCGCTGGTGCTCAAAGCACTCCAGAAGTTCAACCGGGAAAGCGGTGTCACCATTGTCATGATCTCTTCCGAACTGGAAGAGCTCCGGCAGATCTGTGACCGAATCGCGATTGTCAGTGGCGGACGGATTGCGGGTATCCTGCCCGCGACCGAGGATTCGGAACGTTTCGGCGAGCTGATGATCAGCCAGGTCATATAAGGAGGAAGGAAGATATGAGCGGGAAAACCAGAACCGAACTGACCGCAGGCGGGAATCTCCGTGACACACTGCGGGAATTCGGCCTTCCGAGATTGATCATCGCGGCATTCCTGCTGCTGATGTTCATCATTGCGCCGTTTACCGGCGTGAATTTCTGGGCACAGATCACCAATGTCATCAACCGTTTCAGCTGGAACGCCGTCCTGGTGCTTGCCATGGTGCCCATGGTGCATTCCGGGTGCGGACTGAACTTCGGACTGCCGGTCGGCATCATTGCGGGCCTGCTCGGTGCGACACTGTCCATTGAGTTCGGGTTCACAGGGTTTGCCAGTTTTGTCATGGCCATTCTGATCGCAACCCCGTTTGCGCTCGCATTCGGTATGGCCTACGGCTGGCTGCTGAACAAGATCAAGGGCGGAGAAATGATGATTGCGACCTATGTGGGCTTCTCCGTGGTCTCTTTCTTCTGCATGATGTGGCTGGTCCTGCCGTACAAAAAACCGGACATGGCCTGGGGCTTTGAAGGCACCGGACTGCGTACGACCTTCCCGGTTGACAAGTATTACGGCGGTGTCCTTTCCAATTTCCTGAAGATTGAGATCGGTAAGCTGGTCATTCCGACCGGTGCCCTGCTGTTCTTTGCATTCCTTGCCTTCCTGATGTGGGCATTCCTGCATACCAAGACCGGCACGGCCATGACCGCCGTCGGGTCCAATCCAACCTTTGCACGCGCAGCCGGGATTCATGTGGACCGGATCCGGATGCTCTCCGTCGTCATGAGCACATGGCTTGCTGCCATCGGCATTCTCGTCTATGAACAGGGGTTCGGGTTTGTGCAGCTGTACAACGCTCCGTTCAATATGGCCCTGCCGGCTGTGTCCGCCATCCTGATCGGTGGTGCCACGGCGAACAAGGCGAGCATTACCAATGTGGTCATCGGGACCATACTCTTTCAGGGTATTGTGACCATGACACCTACCGTCATGAACGGGCTGATTAATCTGGATATCAGTGAGGTTCTGCGTATGGTGGTCTCCAATGGCATGATCCTGTATGCCCTGACCCGGAAATCGGAGGTGTCAAGATGAGCAGACGTTCTCTTTCCGGCCGGAATGCGGTGCGGTTCTTCAGCTCCAATTCCGTGCCGATCATGTTCATTCTCATCATTGCAGTCTGTGTTCCGATTGTCGGTTTCTCCCCTGCCTTCCTGCTCAATGAGATCGTGACCCGCTTCTCCCGGAACGCGTTTCTGATCCTGAGCCTGCTGATCCCGATCATGGCCGGCATGGGACTGAACTTCGGCATGACCCTGGGCGCCATGGCTGCCGAGATCGCACTGATCTTCACCTCTGACTGGCAGATCTGGGGAATCCCCGGTGTGGTCCTTGCCATGATCATCTCCATACCGATCTCCACCGTGCTCGGACTGCTCTGCGGCAAGATCCTCAATGCCGCACGCGGCCGGGAAATGATCACCAGCTATATCATCAGCTTTTTCATGAACGGTGTGTATCAGCTGGTCGTGCTGTATATGATGGGTTCCATCATCCCGATCGTGCATAACAATATCAAGCTGCCCCGCGGATACGGCATCCGCAGTTCCGTGGACCTGACCCGGATCCGCAAGTGCCTTGATAACGTGCTCGCTGTGAATATCGGCGGTGTGCGTATTCCGCTGCTCACGGTTGCCATTATTGTGCTCATGTGTCTGGTCATTGTCTGGTTCCGGCGCACCAAGCTGGGCCAGGATATGCGTGCAGTCGGTCAGGACATGGAAGTTGCCCGGGCGGCCGGGATCAATGTGGAACGCACTCGCCTGATCTCCATTGTCATCTCCACTGTCCTCGCCGGGATCGGCATGGTCATTTATCTGCAGAACATGGGCGATATGGCTACCTATTCCTCGCATTCCCAGATCGGCATGTTCTGTATTGCCGCACTGCTCGTCGGCGGTGCTTCCGTGGACAGGGCGAGCATCGGCAATGTGTTCCTCGGTGTCATTCTGTTCCATACCATGTTCATTCTCGCTCCGGCTGCCGGCGCCAAGATTACCGGCAATGAAGTTATCGGTGAATACTTCCGCGTCTTCGTTTCCTACGGTGTCATTACCATCGCCCTGATCATGTATGAGACCAAGAAGCGCCGGGAAAAGGCCGGTATGGGTGAGCTGCTTGCGGCAGCACAGCGGGAGGAGGAGAAGAAGCATGCGTAAGATACTCTTCCGCGCAGGAACCATCCTGGTCCTTCTGATCATTGCCGCGGTCATGTTCTTCATAGGACGCGGGCATACGATCTATTTCGACAACAAGAATCTGGACTATGAAGGTACACGGTATGAGGCTGTCCGCCGGATCAATGTATCCGTGAACGGCGAACAGGTTGCCCGGCTTTCCAAGAAAGAACGCGGCATGGCGACCTGCATGGGACAGAGCTTCCAGTTTGACATTGAAGTGATCCGTGAAAAGAACGGTGAATCGGAATTCTATTCCTATTCACTGAGCCTGCCCTACGGCATGGACGGGATCATTGTGAACCTGCCCGGTATTATGTCCGGACTGCCGCAGGATGCCTGGATGTCCGAGTTCATACCCGCGCCGGAACCACCGGACGAGGAAAATGAGGAGCTTCCGGGTGAGGAAGATTTTGATCCTGCCGGCGAAATCTGAGCATTTAAACAAAGCAGCTGAGAAGGCGAATTGCCCTCTCAGCTGCTTTGTTTTACCTCTCCGGTTGCCGCCCCGGCCCGGGCTCAGTAGATTGCACAGCCACTGCTGCCTATTTGTTTCATGCGGTTCAGTGCGGTATCCGCATCCTGGAAGATATCGCCCCTGGGAGACTCACGGTCTGAGAACGCCACACCCACGCTCAGGGATACAGGCTCGCTGCCGTCATCCGGATGCTGGAGGATCTCATTGACCTTCTGCATTTTTGTGAACACAAGGTTTCTCATAGCGCTCGTCACGCGGGTCATGATTACCACGAACTCGTCATCTTTCAGCCTGCAGATATCGTCAACGGACCGGAAACTGCTGCGAAGAACCGACGCGACACGCTGAATCACGGCATCCGCCTGTTCCCGGCCTTTCCCGTCCCTGATCTGCGCATACCCGTCCACATTGGCGAGAAGCACAGCCAGGTGATTCTTGTCCGCGTCATGGAACAGGATATCAAACCCGCTGTGATTATACAGTCCGGTCAACGGATCATGCACTGCAGCATATGTGAACTGCGCACTCCCGAGCTTCTGCTCGTCTGTTTCCTGCTCTTTCTTTTCCGCGTCCGACTGACCGGAGACCGCATTGCGCATGTATTCCTCGAACGCATCAGCCGGCAGGGGCCTTGAGAAGTAATAGCCCTGAACGATATCACAGCCCATGATTTTGAGTGTGAACAGCTGTTCTGCGGTCTCCACGCCTTCTGCAATCGTAGGTACGCCCAGCGAGTCCGCCAGGCTGATGACAAACTCCAGAAGCCGCGTATCCTTGCGTTCCCTGAACGCATTGCGTATGAACTGCATGTCCAGTTTCAGGGCATCAATCGGAAGCGTGGAGAGCATGTTCAGAGAGGAATACCCGCTCCCGAAGTCATCCATTTCAATCCGGAAACCGGCCTTTCTGAGCCGCTGCACGCTTTCAATGATCTGCCCCGAGTTCTCCGTGTAGGCGGACTCCGTAATCTCCAGCAGCAGATCACTGCACTGAAGCTGGTTCCTGCGCACGATGTCTTCCAGCTTTTCCGGAAGCGCGGGATCGTACATGTCAATCCGCGAAACATTGACGGACACCGGCAATTCGAGTCCAAGACGCTCCCGCCAGTCACGGATCTGTGCTGCCGCCACTTCCCATACATAATGGTCCAGTTGCTGGATCAGACCATTCTGCTCAAACAGCGGAATGAAAACGCCTGGACTGATCATCCCAAGCTGCGGGTGTTTCCAGCGCACCAGTGCTTCCGCACTGCTGAGCACGGGGTCATCCGGCCGGATATCAAACTTCGGCTGATAGTAGACCAGGAACTGCTTTTCCTCAATGGCAGAGGCAAAGTCCTCCAGCAGCTGTTCCGAATAGACCTCGGTTTCATGCAGGGAATCATCATAGATCGCCACAGTCTTACTGAAACTGTGCCGGATCGTGTCAGCCGCCAGTTTGGCACGGTCAAAGCGGCGTTCCAGATCAATATCTTTGTCAGAATTGGCATACACTCCGATCCTCATCCGGAGCCGGCTGCCGGCCTTGCCGTCATCCTTGATCGACTGCACCGTGGTATTCAGGAATGCATCATAGTCCTCCCTGTGCGGACAATAGATCAGGAAGGTATCGGCTTCCCTCCGGCAGACAATCCCGCCTGCATCCGACACACGCTCGCGTACAGTATTGGCTACATGCCGGAGCAGTTCATCCCCGTACGCCCTGCCGTAGCGCTCATTGATCATGTGGAAGTGGTTGATGTCCAGGACCACTGCATCCATGGCCGTATCCTTATGGTACAGATCAAACTGCTGGGCATACCGGTAGAAATACTCGCGTGTGTACAGCCCGGTCAGCTGGTCGCGTTCCGTGGACCGGATCAGGGCACGGTCTTCATTCAGTTCAATCGTGCGCAGCACACGCGCGAGGATCACTTTGGGCTGCGGATATGGTTTCGGAATAAAGTCAATGGCTCCGACCGTCAGGCTCTCCACTTCCGCTTCCTTCTCGGCAGTCATGACAATGACCGGCACCCGGCTTGTCCGTGCATCCGTCCTGAGCTGGCGCAGAACATCCAGGCCATGCATGTCCGGCAGGTTCAGATCCAGAAGGACCAGACTGAGCATGTCCAGTTCCCGGTCCGCAATCTCCAGCGCTTCACTGCCGTTGGATGCGATGAGGACATCATAGTTTTCCTGAAGAATAAACTTCAGGATTTCCTGATTGATCATCTCGTCCTCAACCACCAGGATTTTCCGTTTTCCATTGAGTGTCTGAAATCTTGTCTGACTCTCCAGCATACCCGATTGCCCCCCGTTGTTCTTCTCATTCATGGGTTCCGCGCCGGCCCCGCTCACCGGCTGCGTATCAGGCTTTCCAGTGCCTCATACAACGCCTCCGGTTCCACAGGTTTGCTCAGATGTGCATTCAGGCCCGCCTGCATACTGCGCTGTACGTCTTCATCGAACGCATTGGCCGTCAGCGCAATGATCGGAATGCTCCCCGCATCCGGCCGGTCCATACCGCGGATCACGCTCGTAGCCTCGAGCCCGTCCATCTCCGGCATGCGCATATCCATCAGGATTGCGTCATAATACCCCGGCTCATGCGATTCAAACATCTCAACCGCCAGCCGGCCGTTCTCTGCATGATCCACTGTCATTCCGCGCATGGCGAGCACCATGACCATGATCTCCGCATTCACCAGTACATCCTCTGCCAGAAGAATCCGACGTCCCTGAAGGTCTGTACTGTTTCTGCCGGCTGTCCTGCGCTTTCTGCGGTACGCATTGCGGAATTCATCCAGCACATTGGATGCGACCAGCGGTTTG
>ONWQ01000463.1 GCA_900321565.1 uncultured Eubacteriales bacterium | reverse complement strand
AATATACTACAAGTAACCCAAAGTTTCCGTTTGTCGGTCGCTATGTGTTCCTGCTGACTGCACCTGTACAACTCTTTCACATCTGTTATGAATCACGATCGAGGATATTTCTTGCGTTTTCCCCGCCAATCCTACTCTCATTGCAAATGTGAAATTGTTCCACATATTTTATATTTTCAGTTGATTATAACACGCGCATATCACAACTGCAATATATTTTCAGAAAGAATTCACACGAAATCATGGATGTTCAAATCATTTTTTGAACGCAAAAAAACCGCTCTGCTCAGACCGGGCAGCCTCACAGCACATACTTCGAACGCTTATTGCTGCTGCCTTCCGACCCTGACAAGGTTCACGCGGAAGCATCGCATGAGACCCAGCCTTCATCACAGAAACGGCTTAAGTATTATATCCGATGGTGATCATTTGTGCAATGCACAATCCGGTGTGTAATCTACCGGTTTGGATAATTATTTATCCATTGGCTGACAAACCACTCTCATATTCCGTGGCGAGGACTCTGCCCGTCGCGGCATCCATGGCAACGGTATAGGTTCCATCTCCCTCCATCCAGCCATGCTCTTCTTCACCATACCCAATTCCAAACCACACAATGATCACGGGTGTGCCATCCAGATAGGCCCCGTATAAATTGGCATAGTCTTCGTAGCTCTCTTCAACCAGGTTCCGAGCCTGGCTTTCGGTCAGCAGATAGAGTGTCTGAATGGTTTCTTTCCCTATCGATTCGTATTCTTCCATGGAAAGCTTTGCCTGGCTAAACACCTCCATGTTGCGCGCATGAAATGCATCCGGATCCAGTGCTGTGACATCGTTCCCGAGAATACGACTGCTCTGCACCGGCCCGTCAACCCAGTCATATTTCTGGGCAATATCTGCTGCTACAGAAAAAATATCCATGGTATCAAAAGTGGCTGAAATTTCCTCCAGCATGGCCTCCATCTGTCGGGAACCCCAGGCTTCTGATTCGAACATTCCTTCCGTGCTTTCACCGTCGTGAGTCCATGTAACCGACTGAACCTCACCATTCTGTAAAGTCACCGTATAATTGCCCAGCACATAATTCAGCGGACCAATCCCATAAGCCAGCACAGATTCTTTGCCGTTTCCTTCATCGAGATACTCCCAGGAAAAATACGTCTGCATGCCGCCGGTTATTCCATATTTTTCAAGCAGAGCTGCACTTGCCTTGCTTTCCGCATATACACGGGGCGCAAACTCTACATCCGCTGTGCCAGAGCCAGCAGTACTTATCATGAACATCAGCATAACAATCAAGATCCATGCTCTTTTCATAACGCGCACTCCTTCCCTATGATCATGTTTCAGCATTTTTACCGAGTAACTGCTTTGATTTCAGGCCTGTTCACGACCCGATCATCACTTGTTGCACTGTCCGCTGATTTTCATCACTGATTCCTTCAGCGCATCCGTCGCATTGGTTTCTTCCCATGGCAGATTCAGGTCAACTCTTCCGAAGTGTCCATACGCCGCAGTCTGCCGGTAGATCGGCCTCCGCAGCTGGAAACGTTCAATAATCGACTGAGGACGCAGATCGAACACGTTCCTGACTGCCTCAGTCAGAATATCATCACTTACTTTCCCTGTACCATGTGTGTTCACCATGATGCTGACCGGCTGTGCAACGCCAATGGCATAAGCAATCTGAATCTCTGCTGTATCAGCCAGTTCAGCGGCTACTATGTTCTTCGCAATATGCCTTGCAGCATATGCCGCTGAACGGTCAACCTTTGTCGGGTCCTTTCCTGAAAATGCACCACCACCATGCGGTGCATAGCCGCCATAGGTATCCACAACAATTTTGCGTCCTGTTAGTCCTGTATCTCCGGCAGGCCCGCCAATGACAAATCGACCTGTGGGATTGATCAGGTAACGTGTATGCTCCGTAAGAAGCTGTTCAGGTATCACGGGCCGGACCACTTCACGGATTACATTTTCCTTAAGCTGCTGAAGCTCAATCTCAGGTGCATGCTGTGTAGAAATAACAATTGTTTCAATATCCACAGGTTTTCCATTGACATACCGGACAGTCACCTGACTCTTGCCGTCGGGTCTCAGATACGGAAGAATACCGTTCTTCCGAACCAGCGCCAGACGTCTCGTCAGTCTGTGTGCCAGCGCAATTGCCATGGGCATCATTTCAGGCGTCTCATTGCATGCATAACCGAACATCATTCCCTGATCTCCGGCACCGATCTCCCTGATTCCTTTCTCCCGGCCTTCCATGGCTGCATCCACACCCATGGCAATATCCGGGCTTTGCGTATGTACCGCAACATTGACCGCGCACTGGCTTCCATCAAAGTATACCTCAGATGAATCATACCCAATATCCAAAGCTACCTGACGTGCAATGGACGGAATATCCACATGTGCACTGGTTGTTATTTCTCCCATGACGGTAATGCTTCCGGTTGTAGCAAACGTTTCGCAAGCCACACGGGCGTTCGGGTCCTCTGTGAGAATTGCATCCAGGACCGCATCAGAAATCTGATCACAAAGTTTGTCCGGATGTCCCTCGGTTACTGATTCTGAAGTAAAAAGTCTTTCCATTAATGCTGCCTTCCTTTCCTGTCCTTTAACTAGCAGCTTCAAAAAAACCATCTGATCGCACACGACCAGATGGTTCCTAATCTGAGTAGATCGACCTTATCTGTCAGCGTTTGATCTGTGTGCTACGCTGTGGGATTTGGCACCGAGCCGCTGAAGCTGTTCAGCCGGTTGCCGTGACTTCATCGGGCCCTTCCCTCTGCCACTCGTGATAAGGTATTCAATTGCAGTGGAATCATAGCATGCACCCTCCACTCCCGTCAACCCTGTTTTCTGTCCATTTCTGAAATTGTTCTGCTGCTTTCACAAAGTCCAGCACCAGATCACTGACTGTTCTGTCAGAGTTTTCTTCTATATTTAAAGCGAGTTTGGCATTGTGCAGCATGTTCTGCCATTTCGCAAAAAGTTTTTCACCTTTGCTTGACAACGGAAAGGGATTCCCGTATACTAGACAAGCTGTAAGCAATCAACCCATTGATAGATCATGGGTCCAGCATAAGGAGTGTTGTACATGTTCCGTACTTATCAGCCCAAAAAGCGTCAGCGCAGCAAAGTGCACGGTTTCCGGGCCCGTATGTCCACGAAGAATGGCCGTCGTGTGCTGGCTGCTCGTCGCCGTCGCGGTCGCAAGGTGCTGACCGTCTGATCGACGCATGATATGTGTTCGGTCTGATTGGTATACTGTTTTTTTAAACAGTTCAGTGGGATAAGAAAACCCGCCCGCAACGAATTCTGTGCGGGCGGGTTTCTTTGTTTTCCGGCCAAGCCGGATGCACTGAGGTGTATCCTGAACCGGGGAAGGATGAGAAATGGAGAAGCAGTATCGGCTGAAGTCGAATGGCGCCTTTCTGTTCGCGTATCGTCGCGGCAAAAGTTCGTCATCGCATGATCTGGTCATGCATACGGCAAAAAGCCGTAGCGTGAAGGTCGGTTTTTCCGTCAGCAAGAAGGTAGGTAACGCTGTAGTCCGCAACCGGACAAAGCGTCGTCTGCGTGCTTGTT
>ONWQ01000467.1 GCA_900321565.1 uncultured Eubacteriales bacterium | reverse complement strand
TCATTCCAGAACCACTCAAAGACGTTCAGAAAGGAAGAGCCATAGGTATCAAGCCAGGGCATTTCGTCCATAAAAATGACCTGTTTTTCGTCAGCAGGCAACGATTCCAGATACTCTCTCAGCCATAAAAACACCTGTCTCCAGTCGTCCGGAGTATCATAGGACCTGCCGCACTTCCTGTGCAGTTCATCAGTGAAGGATCGCATCTGGAACAATGCATTCTCTCCGTATGCTCCGGTTACCTTGAAAGCAAAATGATTCTGAAAAAACTCATTGATAAGAAAGGTCTTTCCAACACGTCTGCGGCCATACACTGCGATCAGCTGTGCTGAGGGTCTTTCCATACATTCTGCCAACTGGTCGCATTCCCAGGCACGCCCGATCATTGACTCATTCTTCATGGAAAAGCTCCTTTCAAGTTCCGGAAGTTTCGGCGGAATCTATAAAAATATCAACATTTCGCCGAAAGTGTCAAGTGTTTCAGCATAAGAGTTTCGGCGAAATCTTGTTGAAACTGACACTTTTCGCCGAAACTGAATTCAGGATCCGGTTTTCCGCACCTGCCCAATGGATGGGTTCTGGTCATTGAATGGAGTAAATACAAAACGATTGCGCTTCGTCAGCGAATGATTCCGTAATCTGCCATAAAAAAAGGACGGCATGACTTCTGTTCTGCCGCCCTGTGACTGATTTCCTTATTCTGCTGTCCGGATGCCCAGCATATCATCCATGTCATACATTCCCGCGCTCTGAGCGAGCAGGAACGTGGCTGCGCGTACCGCACCCACAGCGAAGACCGCCCGGTCCTCCGCACTGTGATGAATGGTCACGCGCTCCATATTCCCGAAAAAGCGCACTTCATGCTCACCGGCCACGGTCCCGCCGCGCACGGCATGGATCCCGATCTCCTGTACTTCCCGGCGCGCATTCCCCTGCCTGCCATATACAGCCTCCAGCGGTTCCACGCCCGGGCATGCATCCCGGACCGCTTCATAGAGCATCATCGCGGTCCCGCTCGGCGCATCCACCTTCTGCCGGTGATGCGTTTCTATGATCTCCACATCAAAGGCCTCACCCAGCATCTGTCGTGCCTTGCGCGCGAGGTAACGCGTGACCGCAATCCCCACAGACATGTTTGCCGAGCGGAAGACCGGTACATCCTTCGCCAGTGCTTCCACGTCCGCGCGCTGCGCGTCCGTATACCCTGTCGTCGCCAGCACACAGGGTACCCTGTGGCGTCTGGCATATGCCAGGATCCCGTCCAGGCACGCCGGGCTTGAAAAGTCCACCAGCACGTCCGCTGCCGGCGCCTTGTCCAGCGAATCATAGACCGGGAAAGCGCCGCTGCCGGGCACACGGTCCACACCGAGCAGGCTGTATCCCTGTTTGCCTGCCTCCAGCGCGATCTGCCGGCCCATCCGGCCCTCGCTGCCGACAATCAGAAGTGTCTTCTGTTCCATGCTCAGGCCCTCACTTTCAGACCCAGGTCCCGCATCAGCTGAAGCATGGCTTCCTCGTTCGCTTTCTGCATGGGCACCAGCGGCAGCCGGACCTCATTTGCACACATCCCGATGGCCGCCATGGCCGCCTTCACTGGGATCGGGCTTGTCTCACAGAACAGCGCATTGATCAGCGGCAGAAGCTTCAGCTGCATGGCAGCCGCTTCATGGTTCCTGCCCTCCAGTGCCAGGTGCGCCATCTGGGACGTCTCCTTCGGCATCAGGTGCGAAAGCACCGAGACCACACCCTTGTATCCGCAGCAGATCATCGGCACAATGATATCATCATTCCCGGAATAGAATACCGCATCCTCGCCCACCATGCGCATCTTATCCAGCGACTGTCCCACATCACTGGCCGCTTCCTTGATGGCAATGATGTTCGGGTGCCGGCAGATTGCCTGCAGTGCCTTCGGTCCGATATTAATCCCGGTCCGGCTCGGTACGTTATACACGATCACCGGCAAGGTGGCCGCATCCGCCACCGCATGGAAATGGGCAAC
>ONWQ01000468.1 GCA_900321565.1 uncultured Eubacteriales bacterium | reverse complement strand
GTTCGGGAAACCACGGAAAGAAGCAGCAGTTTGTCCATGAATCTCATACCAGTGTATTGAAAAGGAGATGTCTGCCACCTTATAATAAGGAGAACGCAGAATCTCCTTTTTTTGGGTACAAATAGATGAACAGGAGAAGGTTTCATGAATATATTCGATATCATCGGTCCTGTCATGATCGGTCCGTCCAGTTCCCATACAGCTGGCGCCGTACGTCTCGGCCGTGTAGCGAACAAGCTGATCAGTGACCGGAAACTCAGCCGGGTGGAAATCGTACTCTCCGGCTCTTTTGCGCAGACCTACAAAGGGCATGGTACAGACCGTGCGCTGCTGGCCGGGATCATGGGATATCACAGTTATTCTCCGGAGATCCGTGATGCGCTGGAGATCGCGGAAAAGCGCGGAATCCACTATACCTTCCTGAAGCAGAACATCAAGGGAGCGCACCCGAACACCGCACTGATCCATTACTGGACAGAGGACGGCTGCGAAGGCTCCATGCAGGGTGCCAGTGTGGGCGGAGGGAATATCCTGGTCAACCGCATCGATGGTCTGGATGTGCATTTTACCGGCGATAACAATACCATTATCGTGACTCACCATGACAAGCCGGGCGTCATTGCGGCGGTAACGCACATGATGCACTGGCAGTACGAGGACCTGAATATCTCACGCTTCTTTCTTTCCCGGGAATCCAAGGGCGGGAATGCCATCATGACCATTGAGGTGGACAGTCTGCCACCGGAGGATCTGATGCAGAAAATCCGGCAGATCGAGCATGTGACCAATGCCATCCTGGTCAGAAGGCTGTAAGCGGAAGGAGAAGAAACCATGCTGAAATATGAGTCTGTATCTGAACTGGTAAGCGCTGCGCAGGAGCGCGGGGTGCGGATCAGTGACCTGGTGCTGGAAGACCAGGCAGCAGCCCTGGAGAAATCAGCCCTGGAAATCTATGAAAAAATGGAGATCGACCTGCAGATCATGGCTGAGTCCGCAAAAGCAGGCGCTGATCAGGCACAGCGGTCCATGTCCGGGCTCACCGGCGGCGAAGGATTCCGTATGCACGAATACGTGCGCACCAGAAACGGCGGGCTCTGCGGATCGTTTCTCGGGAAAGCCATGGCCACAGCCCTGTCCGTGGCCGGATGCAATGCGTCCATGGGACGGATTGTCGCCGCACCGACCGCAGGCAGCTGTGGCATCCTGCCCGGGTGTGTGCTTGCGCTTCTGGAGGAAGGCATCATCAGTGAAAAAGCAGCGGTCATGTCCATGTTCACAGCCGGTGCCTTCGGCATGGTTATTGCGAACCGCGCAAGCATTGCCGGTGCACAGGGCGGATGTCAGGCCGAGTGCGGAAGCGCTTCTGCGATGGCAGCCGCTGCTCTGGTGGAACTGATGGGCGGTACGCCTGCACAGTGTGCCGACGCCTGTGCCATCGCGATCTCCAGCCAGATGGGCCTCGTCTGCGATCCGGTGGCGGGCCTGGTGGAAATCCCGTGTATCAAACGGAATGTATCCGGTCTGATGATCGCCTTCTCCAGTGCGGACCTCGCACTGGCCGGGATCGCTGCCAGGATCCCGGCGGACGAATGCCTGGATGCCATGCGGGAAGTCGGCGATGCACTGCCCGCATCCCTGAAGGAAACCGCAGGCGGAGGCCTGGCTGCAACGCCGACCGGCCGCAGACTGCAGGCACAGGTTTTTGGAAATGGAAACTGATGCCGGTTGTACCCTGTTGATCGATTGCATTCTCTGTTCAACTTCTTCATTGGGTAGCTGAGGCATACAATCGCAAGGCTGCCATATGAATATATCGGCGGTTATGCATGTCCCGGAGCGGGCGGCCCATCACCTAGACATAAACCGAAATATGCCGGGGTTGAGGTCCGCGCTCCGGGACCATTCATTCATGCAGCAGCCGTTCTTTTTCCAGCGCTTCTTTCTTCCCGTGAATTCTGCCCAGGCCATACATCAGCAGCGTGGCCAGAAGAATATTCACCCAGCCTATATGGGTGGGGCTGATGCTGTTTGCAATCCCGATGAGCAGGTTGGCACCACCGATCACGGTAAGCATTTTCCCGATCTTGTTCAGATGTGCGATCCTGGAATCAATGTCCGAAAAGAGATCAAAGGGACCGTCCGATGTTTTTTTGCGGAAGTAGATCCACATGACCATACGTCCCACATACTCCGCACCTGTTTCCTTCATAAAGGAAAGATAGGCTTCATCATAGGGATGCATTTCCAGACGTACGCTGTACTCCCCGGGCTCACATGCCACAAAATGATAGGTGCACCACTCCACACCATCCAGAAGCCAGCCCTTCATGGCCATTTCATTCAGCCATGTCTCTTCCTCTTCAAAACTCCATACCCAGAACCATTTCCTGATTGTTTTTCTGCTTTCCATGTTCAGACCTCCCTCAGTATTCTTTCACCGTTGTCTGCCAGTTCTCTCAGCCTGGCGACCTCTTTTTTCAGTACCTGCATTCCCTTTTCAGTCAGCTGGTATTCCTTCCTCCGGCTTTCGTCGTCCGTGGGAAGCTGTATGATCCAGCCTTTTGAACTCAGCGCATTCAGCGCCCCGTACAGGGTACCGGCAGCCAGACGGACACGCCCGCCGGACAATTCCTCAGTAAGCTGCATGATCCCGTACCCATGCCGTGGACTGACAAGGGACAGAAGAATGTAATATGTCGCTTCTGTCAGTGCAAAACTATCTGCCATATACTCACCTCTGTCGGCAATCGATATATCGT
>ONWQ01000471.1 GCA_900321565.1 uncultured Eubacteriales bacterium | reverse complement strand
GTCATCAGCAACCATTGAAAAGTATATTCTCGGGCAAGGCTAAGAAAGGAAAACGCGGTTCCTCCTCCCCTTCAAGGAGAGTGGTTTTCCGCCGCTGGAATAATATTATGAATATGTGACAGAGCTTTGTTTCCCAATCGAATCATAAAGGCTGGCCAGGAAGGCCGATGCTTCCTGGCATCTTATTCAGGAGGTGCAGGATGGAATACATACGTGTAACAAAGGAAAACATTGACCAGGAACATATCTGCTGCGCTATTTCCAATAACAAGGATGTACAGGTGGCATCCAAGAAAGCATGGCTGCTTGACCGGTTTGAGGACGGACTGGTATTTCTGAAAAGTGTTGAGCGTGGAAAATGCTTCATTGAGTACATTCCGGCAGAAAACGCCTGGAACCCTATCAGTGCAGAAGGTTTCATGTACATAGATTGCTTATGGGTTTCCGGTTCGTTCAAGGGACACGGATATTCCAATGATCTGTTACAAATCTGCATCCGGGACAGCAAGGAGAAGGGGAAAAAAGGTCTGTGCATCCTGAGCGCGGCTAAAAAGAAGCCCTTTCTGGCTGATCCAAAGTATCTGAAATATAAGGGGTTCTCCGTCAGTGACGAAGCGGATAACGGCATTCAGCTATGGTTTCTGCCATTCTTTGCGAATGCACAGCATCCGGTGTTCCTTGAGTGCGCAAAGCATCCTCACATCAACGAAGCCGGGTACGTCCTGTATTACACAAACCAGTGCCCATTCAACGCGAAATATGTACCGGTCATCGAACAAACCGCCAAAGAACATGGGATACCATTCAGAGCAGTTCATATTGAAAGCATGGAAGAAGCCAGAAGCGCTCCTACACCCATCACGACGTATGCTCTGTTCTGCAATGGAAAGTACCTGACGAATGAACAGATGAACGCGGCCAGGTTCCTGAAACTGATAGAGCAATAGTCATGGATTTGCCGGGATGTCGGTGAAAGCCGGGCCTGATTCATAAAGGATGCGGGAATGCAAATCAGCTCCAGAAACAGTGCAAGCGAACAAAGAATTGTCGAAATTCACCTGATCATCAGAGGAGGCGGCTTCCTCCCGGAGTCAGATGAATTCTGTGGATTCAGCGTGTGAATGAAGGAATCCTGATAGAATGGAAAGTAAGTAACCCGCATGCAGTATGAGTGGAATATTACGGTACCGGAAACAGGGGTATCATCCTTGCTGTAAAGTTGCAGTGTCCATCGTGATCCTGTTCCTGAACAGCAGGAGTGCAAGTCAATTTTTCCTACTTTTTCAAAAATCCTCCTGCGTAAGGTATTGCTTGTTACGCTGCGTCATGAAGTAAATTCATGGCGTAAGGAGGTGAAAGCTATGTCAAAATATACCACGGGAGAGATTGCAAAGCTTTGTGGTGTCACAGTCCGAACGGTTCAGTATTACGATACCCGGGGCATCCTGATTCCCAGCGAGCTATCCGAGGGTGGAAGGCGGCTCTACTCGGAGGATGATCTGAAGCGTCTGAAGATCATCTGTTTTTTGCGCGAACTGGACATACCCATCGATGCTATTTCTCAGCTCCTGAAAGAAGAGCATCCTGAGAATGTGATCTCACTGCTGATTGAACAGCAGGAGAAAGCCCTTGCGGATGAAATCTCTGACAAGCAGGGAAAGCTGGAAAAGCTGCATGAGCTGAAAAACGGACTGAAAAGCAAAACAACATTTTCTCTCGAAAGCATTGGTGACATAGCTGTCATAATGGAAAACAAGAAAAAACTGAAAAAAATGCGCTGGATGATGATCCTGACCGGAATCCCGGTCACGGCACTGCAATGGTTTTCCATCATTTTCTGGATTGTCAGAGGCATATGGTGGCCGTTTGTCATCTGGGTACTGGTGGCTGTTACCTGGGGAATACTGGTCAGCCGCTACTACTTCAGTCATGTAAAATACATATGTCCGGAATGTCACGAAGTGTTCAAGCCCTCACTCAAAGAAGCATTCTGGGCAAATCATACACCTGCCACCCGAAAGCTTACCTGCAGTCACTGTGGCCACAAAGGATTCTGCGTAGAGATCTGGGGAGGCGACGGGAAATGAGAATGCTACTGAACAAATTCAGGAAACCTCTTCTGTTTGTCTTGCCGCTTGTTCCCATTGCAATCATCGGCGGGTATTTTACGGGGGTCTATAGCTGGAGTGAACTGACCGATGATGTCAGGAATCAGATTCTGGCGCAAATCGGAAACAATCAGGGGCAGTTTTATCTGATCAGCACCTTGCAGACTCTGACTTACACGCTGATACTCGGTTTTTTCGGCTATATTCTTTCCGTGAAAACCGGTCTTATGAAACCGGTGAGATTTGAAAAAAAGCCTATTTTGATTACCCTCGGGACGACGCTGTTCGCCGGTTTTATTCTCTGCACGGATCTCTTTTATTTCAGGAACCATATCCCACAGGTTGCAGAATTGTATCAGGACAAGCCGTCATTTGCATACTGGATGTCATCGGTGTTCTACGGAGGCGTGATTGAAGAGATCATGCTGAGATTGTTTTTTATGTCGCTCATTGTCCTGATTGCATGGAAGGTATTCTTCCGCAGGGAAGCCAACCCCCCCACGGGTGTCCTGATTGCAGCGAATCTCATTGCCGCGTTTCTCTTTGCGGCAGCGCATCTTCCGTCTACCATGCAGATGTTTGGTGAAATCACGCCGCTCATTCTGTTTCGATGCTTGCTCCTGAACGGTATTGCCGGACTGTTCTTTGGATACCTGTATCGCAAATACGGCATTCAGTATTCCATACTGGCACACGCAGGGACACATATTGTATGGAAAATCGTCTGGATCATTTTTGTATGAGACAAATCCGCTCAAAAGGCACTGTACAGATACAGTTTCCGGTTTCCCTGATATGGATGGATCAGCATGAAAGAGCTCCCGCAGGATATGAAGCTGAATCAGAAACATGAGTCAGGCGAAAAACAGACGAGCTCATTCTTCCCGTCGGCGGTATTGTCTGCTGCTCAGGTGTTAACCGGATGGTCAGCGTTCCCGGGCTGATCTTCCCGGAGGCCTTTGGGTATGTCACGCAGAGCAAGAAAGATGCAGTGATCACTCCGTGGATCATCCAGGACAGGCTTGTGTCCCAGGCGGTTTTCTTCGAAAACGTCCGGGAGCAGCCAGAGCAGCACCATACCGCTGGTTTCGGATCGTTTCACTCCCGGTGTTCCTCACGGATTTCGTCATCATAAGCTATCCATCTGAACACCGACATTGTGCCTGTTGATTTCCCTGGCAATTTCATCATAGATGTCCAGCACGGAATTCTCATATTTCATATTGTCCCTGAATGGTTCAAAGTACCGGGGATTATGATGCCGGATTTCTACAGGATCAGTGCGCTGAATATGCCACGCACTGATTCTTTTTTCGCCAAATCTGAAGCAATCATGAGAGCCGTTATTCAGTTCGCCGGGTATGGATTTCAGCTCTTGAAGATGGCCTTCGATGATAGCACATATTCTCCTGGCCAGTTCAGGTATAGTTGCCGGGAT
>ONWQ01000473.1 GCA_900321565.1 uncultured Eubacteriales bacterium | reverse complement strand
TGTGGTCTTGCCGTGGTCAACATGGCCGATCGTGCCGATGTTAACGTGCGGCTTCGTCCGTTGGAAATGTTCCTTTGCCATGGGAATGTATCCTCCTAAATAATAGTACCTTCAATTAATTCTTTTTCATGCGTTCGCCAATGATCTTCTCACTGACAGACTTCGGAACCTCTTCGTAATGGTCAAACTGCATGGTGAACATGCCACGACCCTGAGTACGAGAACGAAGGTCCGTCGTATAACCGAACATCTCAGCCAGAGGCACAAAGGCATGAATGATCTGATCAGCACCGCGCATTTCTGTGCCTTCCACACGACCACGACGACTGGACACATTGCCCATGACATCGCCGAGATACTGGTCGGGCACAATAATTTCAACCTTCATTACGGGTTCCATCAGGCAGGGATCAGCATGCTTGACAGCTTCCTTAAATGCCATGGAGCCTGCAATCTTGTAGGCGGCTTCGGAAGAGTCAACATCATGATACGATCCGTCAACAACCGCTGCCTTGAAGCCAACAACCTCAAAGCCGGCAATTGCGCCACCCTTGGCAGCTTCCCGGATGCCCTGATCAATTGCAGGAATGAATTCCTTGGGAATCACGCCACCAACGATCCGGTTTTCAAACTCGTAATCCTTGCCCGGCTCCTGCGGATCAATTTCGATCCAGCAGTGACCATACTGGCCATGACCACCAGTCTGACGAACAAATCTGCCTTCGGCTTTTGCATGCTTACGAATGGTTTCACGATATGTAACCTGGGGCTTGCCGACTGTTGCTTCGACTTTGTATTCACGAAGCAGACGGTCTACAATGATTTCCAGGTGCAGTTCGCCCATACCAGCAATAATGGTCTGGCCGGTTTCTGCATTCGTATAGGTTTTGAATGTAGGATCTTCTTCTGCAAGCTTGAGAAGAGCCATAGTCATCTTATCCTGACCGGCACGTGTCTTGGGCTCAATAGCAACCTCAATCACGGGGTCCGGGAAAACCATGGATTCGAGAACAATCTGATTGTTCTCATCGCAGAGAGTATCACCGGTAGTCGTATCCTTCAGACCAACGGCGCCTGCAATTTCACCGGTGAAAATCTCCTCGATTTCCTCACGGTGATTCGCATGCATCAGAAGGATTCGGCTGATACGTTCGCGCTTCTGCTTTGTGGAATTCATGACATAGCTGCCTGAGGCGATATGTCCTGAATACACGCGGAAGAATGCAAGCTTGCCTACAAACGGATCAGTCATGATCTTGAATGCAAGCGCTGAGAAAGGCTGATCATCTGCAGGATGTCTCTCCAATTCAATCTCCGGATCAAACGGATCAGTGCCCTTGATCGCGGGGATATCCAGAGGAGAAGGCATATATTCGATGATATCATCCAGCAGCGGCTGAACACCCTTATTGCGGTAAGAAGTTCCGCAGCATACAGGGTTCATCTTGCATTCGATTGTGGCTTTACGGATAGCGCCCTTGATTTCATCGATGGTCAGTTCTTCGCCTCCGAAGTACTTTTCCATCAGTGCATCATCGGATTCCGCTACCTTTTCGATCAGCTCATCATGATACTTCTGAGCGAGCTCCATCATGTCCTCAGGAATCTCTTCATCACGAACGTCCTTGCCGAGATCATCATAATAGATTTCAGCACGCATTGTGATCAGATCGATGATTCCGCGGAATGTGTTCTCACTGCCAATCGGAAGCTGAATCGGTACTGCGTTGGAGCCAAGGCGCTCCTTCATCATGTCAACAACACGATAGAAGTTTGCGCCAGTAATATCCATCTTATTGACATAAGCCATGCGCGGAACGTGATAGGTTTCTGCCTGTTTCCAAACCGTCTCAGACTGCGGTTCCACACCGCCCTTCGCGCAGAATACACAGACAGCACCGTCCAGCACGCGCAGTGAACGTTCTACCTCAACGGTAAAGTCCACGTGGCCAGGAGTGTCAATAATGTTGATACGATAGGTCTTGTCCCGGTTTTCCGGATCACGGGGATCGTGCCAGATACAGGTTGTAGCAGCACTGGTAATTGTAATGCCGCGTTCCTGTTCCTGGGCCATCCAGTCCATTGTGGCAGCACCTTCATGGGTTTCACCCAGTTTATGGGTTTTGCCCGTGTAAAACAAAATGCGTTCGGTTGTTGTCGTTTTACCGGCATCAATATGGGCCATGATACCGATATTCCGGACTCTCTCGAGCGGGTGACTTCTGGGCATAAAAGCAATTGCTCCTTTCTGGGATGCGGACTGGAATTACCAGCGATAATGGGCAAATGCCTTATTCGCTTCAGCCATACGATGCATTTCTTCCTTACGCTTTACAGCAGAACCGGTATTATTGGCAGCATCCATGATTTCGCCTGCCAGACGTTCTGCCATGGTCTTTTCTCCACGTTTCCGTGCAAAATCGACGATCCAGCGAAGTGCCAGAGTCTGCCGGCGTTCCGGACGAATCTCCATAGGCACCTGATAGGTAGCACCACCAACACGGCGGGCCTTAACTTCCAGAGACGGTGCAACGTTGCTCAATGCAGCGTTGAACACTTCATTTGCATCTTTTCCAGTCTTCTGCGCAACGGTTTCAAATGCGGCATAAGTTACATTCTGAGCAACACCGCGTTTGCCGTCGAGCATGATCTGATTAATAAGCTTGGTTGCCACGGTGGTCCCGAGTACAGGATCCGGCAGCACTTCACGCTTGGGTACAAAACCGCGACGGGGCATGACAATTCCCTCCTAAATAGCTTCGTTCGTGCAGCGTTCCTGGATTTCTTCCTTTCAAAGTGTGTCAGCATCACACCCTGCTGCCTGCGATACTCAGGCAGTTTCTGAGGCGGTACAAATCGAACCATTCTGATACCGGTTCCAGGGCATCAGACGCTCGACAAGCAACGCATGACCAGAAATTCAGACAGCTTCAATCCAAGTGCCGTTGCTTACTTCTTCGGCTTCTTGGCGCCGTAGCGAGAACGAGCCTGCATTCTCTTGGCCACACCGGCCGTATCCAGCGCACCACGGATGATGTGATAACGAACACCAGGCAGGTCACGTACACGACCGCCACGGATAAGTACCACGCTGTGTTCCTGAAGGTTATGGCCTTCACCAGGAATATAGCAGGTACCTTCGATAGAGTTCGTCAAACGGATACGTGCGATTTTCCGAAGAGCAGAATTAGGCTTTTTGGGCGTTGTGGTTTTTACACTCAGGCAAACTCCGCGCTTCTGCGGGCATCCCTGCAGAATAGGCGCAGTTGACTTGTTTGTTGCCTTTTCCCGTCCCTTACGGATCAGCTGATTGATCGTGGGCATGGAAGCACCTCCAAATTGAATATCCCCAAAATTTCCGCAACCCAATGGAAACTTGTAGGCAAATTAGTTTGGTTACCTGAGAATGCCTGCTGTTGCAGTCGCAACGTCAACATTACAGGCTTTCCCAAGTTCCTTCATGGTCTGTACACGCACAACCGGCAGATTGGCTTGTTCCGCCGCGCGGAGAATCTGCTGGAAGATGTACGTGTCCGCATCGTTGGCAAGATATACAGTACTCAGAGTACCTGCCTTTATGGCTCTAAGCACCTGGCGAGAACCGGCTACAATGCCGCTGCCGCCGTTGAGCCTCTCCATCCGCAATTCCTCTCTTTCCTGTCATGAAAAGTGCATCACAAAGACACACGTTTCCCGTGTAGTTACCAACTCGTGTATAGTATCACGCACAGAAACCCCTTGTCAACAAGTTGGCAAGGGGTTTCTGCGAATTTTTTACGTCATTTTCTGCAATGCCGGAATCATCTCAGGTCCGTATCCGTCGCCTTCTGAATTCTGCGGAGGTCGCGGATCTCCCAGTTGTTCCCATCGCTTCTGAGCCGCCAGATTCCATCAAAAGTATAGAATGCCGGCCATCCATGAACGCCGATGTTTTTCTGGCCTCTCCTGCCCGTGTAATAAGCGGTTACGATTACCGCTCCCGGATCAGCCAGGTCATAATACTCATGTGGCATCGGATCCTTTCCATGATGTGGATACTTCAGGATATCCGTTTTCAGCATGTCCGCCGGGACCTGTGCCGCTGTATCAAGAAGCCCTTTCATTTCAAGGTCGGACGCAAAAGATATGACACAATTTCCGTACTGGAGCCGAAGAAGGGGGGAACGGTTGTTTACATTGTCAGTACGTTCTGCTTTCTGATATGCAGTCATGACGGCCTCCCCTATGGAAAAGGTTTCGCCATCACTGAAATGCTTCAGGGAAACGCCAAATTCGTGTGCCGTATTCACAATGCTGTGCATCCACATGTTTTCTGTTTCAGGGAAGCAGATCAGGATCTCAGCCACATCGTATTCCCTGCATACAGTTTCAAGGCCTCCCATATGGTCCGGATGCGGATGCGTGATCAGAATTCTGTCCAGGTTCCAGATGCCTGAGAGCGCCAGAACCTCCATCACGGCCGGAGCCTGGTTCTCTGTTCCGCAGTCCACAAGCATACTCTGTCCGTCGCACAGAATCAGGCACGCATCACAGTCATGGATTTTCGGGAACAGGATAGTCATCATCGGGAGACTTTCATCAAGAATATCCCGCGGTCGCATTCCAGGCTGTATGAAATCGATTTCCGGCATGTGTTCCGGTTCACACATACCCGTTTGCGGCAAAGATGTGCACAGCAAGCATACGCACAGAATTATATTAATAAGGAAGCTATTCTTAATTCAACTTCATCCTTTCGCGTTTTTTCAGTCTTCAAAATCAGCTGCAGAACCGCAGGTATTGGGTTCCGTGGTTCTCTGTCCCTGCGGGTCCTGATTTCAGCAAAGCCGGAACCATCATGTCGCCGCGCAGATAAAAAAGCATTAAAAAAAGATCCCGCAGGACGCCAAAAGACATTGACAAAAAAGGCCAGCAATGTTACTATACTAAATTGAGTCAGTATCATTACCTGACGTCTGTTTGTCTGTAACTATTGTACACTGTTTGCAGATAATTGACAAGAGGTTTTGACGAAGGAACTGATGAAAAGCATCAATTCTGTACTGGCGGACATATAAAGGGGTGATAGCTTTCTATGGTGCACGAGGTCCAAATGGGGAAGCTTCGTAAAAGAATGAGCTTCTCGCGCATCGATGAAGTTCTTGAGATGCCTGATTTGATCGAAGTTCAGAAGAATTCATATCAGCGTTTTCTCGATACAGACTTACGAGAAGTATTGGCAGATGTATCACCAATTGAGGACTATAACGGGAATCTGAAACTTGAATTTGTCGATTACTCACTTGATGAGCCGAAAAACTCAGTAGAAAAATGCCGCGAACGCGACATGACTTATGCTGCGCCCCTGAAAGTGTTTGTACGTCTGACGAACCGTGAAACCGGTGAAATTAAAGAATCTGATGTATTCATGGGAGATTTCCCGCGTATGACCGAACATGGCACCTTTATCATCAATGGTGCCGAGCGTGTTGTGGTCTCCCAGCTTGTCCGTTCACCTGGTGCCTATTTCACCATGGCACGTGACAAGTCCGGCAATCAGCTTTTTGCGTCGCAGATCATCCCCAATCGAGGCGCATGGATTGAATACGAAACTGACAGTAATGGAGTACTCTGGGTCCGTATCGACAGGAACCGGAAACTTCCCATCACTGTTTTGCTCCGTGCCATCGGTTACGGTACCGATGAGCAGATCCGGGATCTGCTTGGCGAAGATGAACGTCTTGATGCTACACTCCAGAAGGGTGATAACGCCAGAAACCAGGACGAAGGTCTGATTGAGATTTACAAGAAACAGAAGCCAGGTGAACCGGCTTCCGTCGAAAGTGCAACCAAGCTCTTTGATTCTTATTTCTACGATAACAAGCGCTATGATCTCATGCGCGTTGGTCGTTATAAGTTCAATAAGAAGCTTGCAATCTCCGCCCGTCTGGCAGGTCACATCTCCGCATCCGACATTGTAAGTCCTCTGACCGGTGAGATTCTGGTCCACAGCGGTGAAACCATCCGTCTGAGTGTTGCAAAGGATATTCAGAACGCCGGAATCAACAGTGTGGATGTTCTGGTCGACGGTGTTGCGCATAAGGTCGTCGGTAATAAGTTTGTCGATGCAGCTGAGTATCTTCCCTTTGATCCGAAGGATGTCGGTATCAATGAGATGGTACATATCGAAGTCCTCAGACAGATCATTTCCGAGTCTACGCCTGATACACTTCAGGAAAACCTGCGTGCCAATCTCTCCCGCCTGATGCCGAAGCATATTCTTCCCGACGACATGATTGCTTCCATCAGCTATCTGGTCGGACTGCCATACGGCATTGGTTCCTGTGATGATATCGATCATCTGGGAAATCGCCGTCTGCGCAGTGTCGGTGAACTGCTTCAGAACCAGATCCGCATCGGCATGAGCCGTCTTGAGCGTGTGGTCCGTGAACGGATGGCAATCCAGGATGCCGTGGACGTTCGTCCCGGTGATCTGATCAACATCCGCCCTGTAAGTGCCGCAATCAAGGAATTCTTTGGTTCATCCCAGCTTTCTCAGTTCATGGATCAGCCCAATCCTCTTGCTGAGCTTACACATAAGCGCCGTCTGAGCGCACTCGGTCCCGGAGGTCTGAATCGTGACCGTGCTTCCTTCGAAGTTCGTGACGTGCACTACAGTCACTATGCACGAATCTGTCCTATTGAAACACCTGAAGGACCGAACATTGGTCTGATTGGTTCTCTGGCCAGTTATGCCCGCATCAATGAATATGGCTTTATTGAAGCGCCCTATCGCCGTGTGGACAAGGACACGCATTGTGTCACGAACCAGATTGTCTATATGACTGCAGATGAAGAAGACCTTTATAAGATCGGTACAGCCCATGAGCCGCTGAACCCGGACGGTTCCTTTGTGCATGATATGATCATGGTCCGTGACCGCACTGATATCGTGCAGGTGCCCGCATCAAAGGTCGACTTTGTTGACGTTTCACCGCGTCAGGTTGTTTCTGTTGCTACCGCCATGGTTCCCTTCCTTGAAAACGACGACGCAACTCGTGCTCTGATGGGTTCCAACATGCAGCGCCAGGCCGTACCGTTGCTGGTACCTGAAGCACCTATTGTAGGAACCGGTATGGAATACCGCGCCGGCCATGACTCCGGTGTATGTCTGCTTGCCAAGGAAAGCGGTGTTGTTGAAAAGGTCGATGGTGACCATATCGTGATTCTCGACGATGTTGGTGAACGTCATACCTATCGTCTGCATAAGTTTGCGCGCTCCAACCAGGGGACCTGCATCAATCAGCGTCCTGTGGTCAGTGCAGGTCAGAAGATCGATAAGGGTGACCTCCTTGCAGATGGTCCCTCTACGCAGTTCGGTGAGATTGGTCTCGGACGCAATGCGCTGATCGGCTTTATGACCTGGGAAGGCTATAACTATGAAGATGCTGTTCTGCTCAATGAACAGCTTGTTAAGGAAGATATCTATACTTCCATTCATATTGAGTCCCAGGAATCCGAAGCCCGTGAAACCAAGCAGGGCGCAGAAGAGATCACACGCGATATTCCCAATGTTTCCGAAGATGCAATCAAGGATCTCGATGAGGACGGTATCATCCGCATTGGTGCAGAAGTCCGTCCCGGCGACATTCTTGTCGGTAAAGTCACACCCAAGGGTGAAACGGATCTGACCGCTGAAGATCGTCTTCTCCGTGCCATATTCGGTGAAAAGAGCCGTGAAGTCCGTGATACTTCCCTGCGTGTACCGCACGGTGAAGGTGGCATCGTAGTGGATGTCAAGATTTTCACCCGTGAAAACAAGGATGAACTGGCACCCGGCGTCAATAAAATGGTGCGTGTCTATATCGCCCAGAAACGTAAAATCCAGGTCGGCGACAAGATGGCAGGCCGTCATGGTAACAAGGGTGTCGTATCCCGTATCCTGCGTGAAGAGGATATGCCTTTCCTGCCGGACGGCACGCCTCTCCAGATTGTACTGAACCCCATGGGTGTGCCTTCACGTATGAATCTTGGTCAGGTTCTGGAAGTGCATCTCGGCATGGCTGCCCGTGCACTTGGCTGGCATATCGCCACCCCGGTTTTCGACGGTGCCACTTTTGAGGAAATCACCGAAACACTGCGTAAGGCCGGCATGGATGAAGACGGTAAGTTTACCGTGTATGACGGCCGTACCGGCGACCCGTTTGAGCACCGTGTCACGGTTGGCATTATGTACTTCCTGAAGCTCCATCATCTTGTCGATGATAAGATGCATGCACGTTCCACCGGTCCGTACTCACTGGTAACACAGCAGCCGCTTGGTGGTAAGGCACAGTTTGGTGGCCAGCGCTTCGGTGAAATGGAAGTCTGGGCTCTGGAAGCTTACGGTGCTGCCAATACACTCCAGGAAATCCTTACCTTCAAGTCAGACGATACGGTTGGCCGTGTCAAGACCTATGAAGCCATTGTAAAGGGTCAGAATATTCCGAGCCCGGGTGTTCCGGAGTCTTTCAAGGTTCTGGTTAAGGAACTTCAGGCTCTGTGTCTGGACATCAAGGTTCTGGACGTGAATCGCAATGTTATTGAGATTCCTGAGCTTGATCCTGAAGACACCATGCCGTCCGAACCGATTGTCCGTGAAGAGGAACGTACGGCACCGGTGCAGCATGTACCCGTTGAGATGCCTGTCGGAAGCGAAGAGTATGAAGATGTTGTGGAAAAGGAATATACCGCTGACGACTTTGCACTCGATGATGAAGACGAAATTGACCCGAACAGTCTGATTCTGGATCTGGATGATGACGGAGATTCTCTGGATCTGTAAAAAACTGCCGCACTATTCTTCAGGAAGTTTGAAGGGAGCGTGAACCCTTTTGTTTGAACTGACCAACCTGGATGCCATTCAGATCGGTATGGCATCTCCGGAACAGATCATCGAATGGTCACATGGTGAAGTTACCAAGCCTGAAACCATTAATTACCGCACGCTGCGTCCCGAGCGTGACGGTCTGTACTGCGAACGTATTTTCGGACCGACCAAGGACTGGGAATGCGCCTGCGGAAAATACAAGCGTGTCAAATACAAGGATAAGGATAAAATCTGCGATAAGTGCGGCGTTCAGGTAACGCGCGCAAAGGTTCGCCGTGAGCGCATGGGCCATATCAAGCTTGCCACCCCGGTAAGCCATATCTGGTACTTCAAGGGCATTCCCAGTCGTATGGGCATGCTCCTGGATATCAGCCCGCGCACGCTGGAAAAAGTTCTGTACTTTGTCAATTTCATTGTTCTGGACCCCGGCAATGACGATGCTGCCCTCGGTCCTGTAACCGGGCTGAAAAAGTACGATCTGATCGATGACGCGAAATTCCACGAAGTGGAATCACGCTGTGGCCGTGGTTCTTTTGTCGCCAAAATGGGTGCTGAAGCAGTTTATGACATGCTTCAGTCTCTGGATCTGAATGCACTCAGTGTTTCCTTAAAGGAGCAGATCGCCAAGTTTGACGAAAGCCGTGCAGGCCAGATCCGCGAAACAGAAAGCCAGAAACGTACCCGGCTTGTCAAACGTCTGGAAGTTGTTGAGTCATTCCGCACCAGTGGCAACCGTCCGGAATGGATGATTCTGACTGTCGTGCCTGTGATCCCTCCGGATCTGCGGCCCATGGTTCAGCTTGAAGGTGGCAGATTTGCGACCTCTGACCTGAACGATCTGTATCGCCGGGTTATCAATCGTAACAACCGTCTGAAGCGCCTGCTCGATCTTGGCGCTCCGGATATCATTGTCCGTAATGAAAAACGTATGCTCCAGGAGTCCGTCGACGCGCTTATTGATAACGGCCGTCGCGGACGTGCTGTGACCGGCCCCGGAAACCGCGCTCTGAAGTCTCTGAGTGATTTGCTGCGCGGCAAGCAGGGACGCTTCCGTCAGAACCTTCTGGGTAAACGTGTCGACTATTCTGGCCGTTCGGTTATTGTGGTAGGTCCTGAACTCAAGCTGCATCAGTGCGGTCTTCCCAAGGAAATGGCACTCGAACTGTTCAAGCCGTTCGTTATGGAGCGTCTGGTTGCCCTGAAAAAGGCAACGAATGTCAAGGCTGCCAAGCGCAAGGTTGAAAAGGCAAGTCCTGAAATCTGGGATATTCTTGAAGAAGTGATCCGTGATCATCCGGTTCTGCTGAACCGTGCACCTACACTTCACCGTCTTGGCATCCAGGCCTTCGAACCGGTCCTGGTGGAAGGAAAGGCGATCAAGCTTCATCCCCTCGCCTGCACAGCTTTCAATGCAGACTTTGACGGCGACCAGATGGCTGTCCACGTACCGCTCAGTCTGGAAGCTCAGGCTGAAGCCCGTTTCCTGATGCTGGGGCATAACAATATTCTGAAGCCTCAGGATGGCAAGCCTGTCATTCAGCCCTCACAGGACATGGTGATCGGATGCTATTATCTGACCATTGTGGATGAAGAAGATCCTCGCAGAGGACGTATCTTCCGTGACCAGGACGAAGCGGAAATGGCTTATTTCAACCATGAAATTTCGCTTCAGACCCCCATCAAGGTACGCATTGAACGCACATTCAATGGCGAAACCGGAAGCAAGATTATCGACTGCACACTCGGCAAGCTGATCTTTAATAATGCACTTCCGCAGAACATGGGATTCAAGCCACGCAACTGCCTGGATGACATGTTCGAGCTTGAAGTGGATGGTCTGGTCGGTAAAAAGCAGCTCGCCAATATCGTAGACATGTGCTTCAACAGCCAGGGTGAACATAAGTGTGCTATCGTCCTTGATAAGATCAAGGCGCTTGGTTACCAGTATTCAACCCGTTCCGCTGTTACGGTTTCCGTGGCCGACATCAAAGTGCCGCAGGATAAACCCAAGATGCTGGCGGATTACGATGAGCGCGTGCGCCAGATCAACAACATGTACCGTCGCGGCCTGATGAGCGAAGACGAGCGGTATAACAAGGTTATCGAACTCTGGACGAATTGTACTCACGAACTGCGCGATAAGATTCTGCCAGGTCTGGATAAGTTCAACCCGATTCGTATGATGACCGACTCCGGTGCCCGTGGTAGTGCCGCACAGGTATCTCAGCTGGCAGGTATGCGTGGCCTCATGGCATCGCCCTCCGGCAAGACTGTGGAGCTGCCGATTCGTGCAAACTTCCGTGAAGGTCTGAACGTTCTTGAGTTCTTCCTCTCCTCTCACGGCAGCCGCAAGGCTCTTTCTGACACTGCTCTGCGTACTGCTGACTCCGGTTATCTGACCCGCCGTCTTGTTGACGTCAGTCAGGAAGTCATTGTACGTGAAGAAGACTGCTTCCTGGCCAGAGGCGAAAAGATCCGTGGTATTACAGTCAGCGAGCTGATGGCAGGCAAACAGCCTGTTGAGTCTCTCGAAGAGCGTCTGCGTGGAAGAACTGCAGCAGAAGATATCGTGGATCCTGTAACCGGCGAAGTGCTTGTACGGCTTAACGAAGCAATCGATGCGAAAAAAGCCAAGCTGGTCGCAGATCACGGTGTGCTCTCTGCTTCCGTTCGTTCCGTGCTCACCTGCCGTACCGAAAACGGTGTCTGTGCTCGTTGCTATGGCATGAACATGGCTCATGGCGGAAAAGTGGATATCGGCGAAGCAGTTGGTATCATTGCTGCTCAGGCTATCGGCGAGCCTGGTACTCAGCTGACCATGCGTAACTTCCACTCCGGCGGCGTTGCCGGCGCTGAGGATATCACACAGGGTCTTCCCCGTGTTGAAGAACTCTTTGAAGCACGTAAGCCCAAGCATGAAGCAGTTCTTACTGAGATCTCCGGAACGGTTCAGTTTACGGAAACCAAGTCCAAACGCATGATCCAGGTCACAAGCGATACCAACCCGCAGGATTCTCGTTCTTATCAGATTGCCTACGGCAGCCGTACCAATGTCAAGCCGGGCGATCATGTGGAAGCCGGTGATATGCTGGTGGAAGGTGCGGTCAATCCGCATGACCTCATGAGGATTCTGGGCGTAAAAGCTGTGCAGGAGTATCTGCTGAAGGAAGTTCTGTCCGTTTATCGTTCCCAGGGTGTGGCTGTGGCTGATAAGCATATTGAGATCATCGTGCATCAGATGCTGCGAAAGGTACGCATCGAGGACGCCGGTGATACGCCACTGTTGCCCGGATCCATGGTCGATATCTTCCAGTTTGAAGCAGCCAACCGTAATGCAATCATGAATGATCAGCGGCCTGCTGCAGCAAAGCGTGTTCTTCTTGGTATCACAAAGGCAGCACTGGCTACGGACAGTTTCCTCGCTGCTGCATCCTTCCAGGAAACCACACGCGTTCTGACTGAAGCTGCGATCCGTGGTAAAGTAGACCCGCTCCTCGGTTTGAAAGAAAATGTCATCATTGGTAAGCTGATTCCTGCAGGAACCGGATTGAAACGATATACAGACATTTCCATTCACGAGAGTAGCTACTGATCTTTATGGAGAGCTTCCAACGGAAGCTCTCCTTTTTTGAGAAATGAGGAATCCTTTCTGTGAAGAATATAGTTCTGATCGGTATGCCCGGCTGCGGAAAAAGTACGGTGGCCCGTGAATTAAGCAGGCGGTTCTCCATGCCGCTTGTTGAGTGTGACAGACTGATTGAACAGCAGACCGGCCTGTCACTGGCCAGGTTCCAGCAAACATATGGCCATGACGCGTTCCGTACAATGGAAAACCGTATCCTTGCGTCTATCGACTGTCAGAACAGTATTGTTTCCACAGGCGGCAGTTGCATTTATGGTGAAGATGCCATGCAGCATTTCCGTTCGTCAGGTACAATTGTGTATCTGCACGCTTCTCTGGAGACCATTGCACATCGTCTCCGGGACATGAATGCACGCGGAATTACACGGCAAAAGGATCAAACGCTGGCTGATCTGTATCATGAGCGTGTTCCGCTTTACCGGAAATGGGCTGACATTCTTGTGTATACCGACGGAATGTCTCTGTTTGAAGTCGTCCGGGATACAGAAAGGCAACTCAGGAAACGAGGAAAGAGGTGAAAGCATGTCCAAGGAAGCATATGGTGCGCAGGATATCCAGGTATTAGAGGGCCTGGAAGCAGTCCGCATGCGACCTGGTATGTATATTGGCAGTACGTCTTCCCGCGGGCTTCATCATCTGCTCTGGGAGATTGTAGACAATGCCATTGATGAAGCAAGCAATGGATATGCTGATAATATCATTGTCACACTGCACGCTGACGGGTCCGCTTCCGTCTTTGATAACGGCCGTGGCGTGCCGGTTGATCAGCATCCGACTCTGAAGATTTCAGGTCTTGAGGTCATATATACACGCCTGCATGCCGGTGGAAAGTTCAACAATGAGAACTATACCTATTCCGGCGGTCTGCATGGAGTCGGGGCTTCCGTGGTCAACGCGCTGTCCAAATCCATGACCGTGGATGTATTCCGTGACTGGTCGCACTATCGGATGTCTTTCGTCAGCTATGTCGATCCCAAAACGGGTAAGGTGCATGCCGGCGTTCCTTCCAGCGCGCTTGAACGGATTGGAAATACCCGTAAGCGGGGCACACTGGTCCGCTTTTATCCGGATGATACGATCTTTGAAGATATTCACTTCAACAGTGATATTGTTGCACGCCGGCTTCAGGAGCTTGCCTATCTGAACCGCGGACTGCAGATCTCCTTTATTGATGAACGTCAGACTGATCCCAAGCTTCGTGAGCGCGCTTTTCTGTATGAAGGCGGGATTATTGACTATGTCCGGTACATCAACCGGGAGAAGACCGTACTCAATGAGAATGTCATCTATCTTGAAGGGCAGAAGGATACAACCATTGTACGTGCTGCCATTCAGTACAATGATGGTTATACCGAGTCCATGTTCTCCTATGTCAACAACATTCCGACCGGAGAAGGTGGCACGCATGAAACCGGTTTTAAAACAGCATTCACAAAAGTCATGAACGATTATGCGCGAAAAACCGGTACACTCAAGGACAAGGATGACAACCTCTCCGGCGAGGATTTTCGTGAGGGACTTACCTGTGTTCTGACCACCATGGTCAAGAACCCTCAGTTTGAGGGGCAGACCAAAGGCAAGCTTGGAAACAGTGAAGTCCGTCCGGCTGTTGAGGCCATCATTACAGAAAAACTGCAGGACTGGCTGGATAATCTCAAAAACCAGGAACTGGCCACGCAGATTACCGCCAAAGCCTATAAGGCAGCGCAGGTACGGGAAGCAGCACGTAAGACCAGGGACAATGCCAGAAAAGCCAATCAGCTGGATGCTGCGCCGCTCGTCGGCAAGCTCGCCAGTGCCCGCGGAAAAAAGCCCGAAGACAATGAGCTGTTCATTGTAGAAGGCGATTCTGCAGGTGGCAGTGCCAAGCAGGGGCGTGACAGCCGTTTTCAGGCTATTCTCCCACTGCGCGGAAAGCCGCTGAACGTTGAAAAGAAACGGCTGGACCAGGTCCTGGCCAATGAAGAATTCCGTTCTCTGATCACCGCTCTCGGCACCTCCATTGACGAGGGATTCCATCTTTCCTCACTGAAATATCACAAGGTCATCATTCTCTCCGATGCAGACCAGGATGGCGCACATATCCGAGCGATCCTGCTGACCTTCTTCTTCCGTTATATGAAAGACCTGATCGCAGCCGGGCATGTATATATCGGAATGCCGCCGCTGTACCGCATTCAGAAGGGCACCAATGTCTGGTACGCCTATGATGACAAGGAACTGGACAAGTTCACAAAAAAGGCAGGAAAAGGATACATCCTGCAGCGCTATAAAGGTCTGGGCGAAATGAATCCTGAACAGCTCTGGGATACCACCATGGATCCGGCCAAGCGGAAACTGATGCAGGTCACCATTGAGGACGCCGCAGAAGCAGACCGGCTGGTCACTATTCTCATGGGCGATCGCGTGGAACCGCGCCGTGATTACATTTCACTCTATGCTGATTTTAACCGTCAGGACACATTCGAAGTCCCTGCAGAAGCCGCGAATGCACTCAAGGAAGGGGTGATGTGATTTGGCCAGAAAATCTGCACCGGAAAAACCGATCGTCAAGGATGATCCGTCCCGGATTCTGCCTGTTACCATGGAAGATGTCATGCATCGGTCCATGATACCTTATGCAGAGCATGTCATTCTCGACCGTGCCATCCCGCGCGTTGAAGACGGACTGAAGCCTGTACAGCGCCGGATTCTGTATACCATGATGGAACTGGGAACGACGCCGGATAAGCCGCACAGAAAATGTGCACGTATTGTAGGCGACTGTCTGGGTAAGTATCATCCGCATGGTGATACTTCCGTCTATGACGCGCTGGTCCGCATGGCGCAGCCTTTTGTAATGCGTGGGCCCATGGTTGACGGGCATGGGAACTTTGGCTCCATAGACGGTGATACTGCAGCTGCCATGCGATATACCGAAGCACGTATGGCACCACTTGCGCTGCAGATGCTCCGGGATATCGACAAGGATACCGTCCCCTTCCGGTTGAATTTTGATGATTCACTCAAAGAACCGGATATGCTGCCAGCCCGTTTTCCCAACCTTCTGGTCAATGGCGCCAACGGCATAGCTGTCGGCCTGGCTACCAGCATTCCGCCACACAATCTCCGGGAATCCATCCTGGCATGCATGGCTCAGATCGAGAACCCGGATATCACACTGGACGAGCTGATGAAAATCATACCCGGACCAGACTTCCCTACAGGCGGCATACTCATTGATAATGAAGAAATCCGTATCGGGTACGAAACAGGGCGTTCCAAGCTGACCGTTCGTGCACGTATTCATATCGAAGACGGGTCTGCGGGCAGAAAGCTCCTGGTGATTACTGAAATTCCCTATCAGGTCAATAAGGCCCAGATGCTTTCGAAGATCCAGAGTCTTAAGGAAGAAAAGAGCAATATTCTTGGCTGTATTCATGAAGTGCGCGATGAATCTGACCGCGAGGGCATGCGTGCCGTCATTGAGCTCAAAAAAGATGCCAATGTTGAAAAAACACTGGCTTATCTGTACAAGTATTCTGATCTTCAGGTTACCTTTGGTGTAAACATGGTTGCCATCGCCGATGGCAAGCCTGTCCAGATGGGCCTGAAAACCATGATCGGATACTTTATCAAGCATCAGCAGAATGTCATCCGCAGAAGAACAACTTATGACCTGCATCAGGCACAGGCCCGTGCACATATTCTGGAAGGCCTGATGATCGCCGTAGACAATCTGGATGAAGTCATCCGGCTGATTCGTGCCAGTAAAACACCCAAGGAAGCACGTCAGGCACTCATGGACGCCTTCGCACTAGATGAGATTCAGGCACAGGCAATTCTCGACATGCGACTGCAGCGTCTGACCAACCTGGAAATCCTTGCGCTTCGCAAAGAATATGAAGACCTGCTGAAACTGATCCGTAAACTGGAATCCATCCTTGCCAGCGAAAAGAAACTGCTTCATGTAATCTATACTGAACTGCAGGAGATTGCTGAAGAGTACGGGGATGATCGTCGTACCACCATCGAAGCGGATCATGCAGTTGCTCTTGAACCTGAGGATACCCGCGCATCCGAAGAAGACGTTGTGGTTGCCTTCACTCATGGTGGACAGCTGAAACGCATCCAGCCCTCTGTATTCAGAAAAACCGGACTTCCGGACTATTCTGAGGATGAGCGTGAAAGCGCCAAGTACCTTTTCCAGGCCAAAACCAGTGACATGCTGTATATCTTCACGAATCTTGGAAACTGCTATACACTGCATGTGTCAGCCCTGACAGAATGCCGTCCGCGTGACCGTGGGCAACAGCTTGCCGGAATCCTGCAGGGGCTTGAAAATCACGAAGTTCCCCTGCTGATCACCTGCAGTTCTCATGCGGTAATGGTGCGCAAGCCGGATCTCCTCTTCATTACAGCCATGGGTCAGATCAAACGTTCCCAGGCCAGCGAATATGACGTCCGGTCTCGGAAGTTCTCAGCTGTGACATTGAAGAAGGATGATCGTCTGATTGCCGTCATGGAGACTTCCGCTGCCAAGGATCTGATGCTCGTGACACGTCAGGGGATGGCTATCCGCTTCCCGCTCGATTCAATCCCGGTCCAGGGCAGAAATAGCAGCGGTGTACGTGGAATCCAGGTGGAAGACGGTGATGAAGTCCGTTTTTGCTTCAGTCTCGAACCTGCCTCCAGCCTGGTAGTCTTTACGGATCGCGGGTATGGCAAACGGGTTCTTGAACGTGATCTTGACGCGCAGAACCGTGGTGGCAAGGGTTTCCGGCTGTTCCCGCTCGCAAAAAAGAGCACGTTTGGTCAGGAAATCGTCTATGCCGCACCCTGTAATGATCTCACACAGCAGTTACTGATACGTCAGGTCAAGTCTGCACCTTCCACACTTCCCCTGAAGGATATCAGCCTTTCTACAAAAACCAATCATGGTACACCTTATGTACTGGCCATCATGGACGACGTGATTACAAGCATTCACATGATCAGTGGTCCCCAGTCCGGTCAGGCTGAATAAACGGGAAAAGCCTTGCAGCAAGGCTTTTCTTTTCGTTGAACGTTCCTGTCTTTGCTTGCTATCGCCTGATGGAAGTGCTATCATGTAGCCATTCCAATTCAGGGAGGGGGAACTGTACGTGAACAAGTTTGCGCATTATCCTGCACTGGATGTCCAGTCGGTAAGCCTGCATATGGGGCTTGCAGATCTGATCCTGGAAACCGGAGAGGTAGACACTGTGCAGCTGCTGCTTTCCGGAGATGACGACACTGTCACCGG
>ONWQ01000477.1 GCA_900321565.1 uncultured Eubacteriales bacterium | reverse complement strand
TCCTGCTGCCTGTCACAGATCGTCCTGTGCGCACGGAGCTGTGTCATCGCTCCTCACACATCTCCTGTCCCCGAAGCAGTGCTTACTCACCCACGACCGCGTCATAGACATATTTCATCAGGTGGTCTTCGCTTATGAAACTGACGGAAATGGGTATCTCTCCCTGATACTTTGTCGGATCGTAGTAGATCACCTGTACGTAATAGCGCACACCACCGCCCGGCAACACATCGGAGGCAAGCTCATTGTTCTGGTAAAACTCCGCATTGCTCCAGCCCTTGCCGTCACTTGCAAAACTGAAGTCTTCCCTGTCATACAGCGTCTCACCATAGTACCTGCGGGGCTCAGTCTCATAGGCAACATGGCTGGTGCAGCTGTAGCCAAAGACGACATACTGCGTCGTTTCGTCACTCTTGCGCGTTTTGTCATACTTGAATACGATCGGGTACCCGGATGTGTAGATCCTGTTCATACTGTCCATTGCCTTCACGCATTCCAGGGCATAGCTGCATTCACTGGTGGTCAGGAAGGTCTCACCAAAAGCCAGATGAGCAGTCAGTGCCTCTTCGTCGCGTGGTGCCAGCACGGCGTTTTCCGGATAATAGATATCCATGTCGCCGCCGACGCCGTGGTAAATGATCTCCATATCCACGGTCTCATTCCCGACTGCAAAACGAAGGTCACCATTCTCTTCCGTCGCGCTGTCCTTCAGGACATATCCGGCTTCGGCCATGGCCACGCCCAGGCTCTGATAGGCAGCTTCGGATACGTCGTAGTAATGATAGACCAGCCTTCCCTCATCGGCTTTCTTAATGCTCCCGCAATCATACCAGCTCACCTGTTCAAGACTCGGCATGATGACGGTCTCCGGCACGACTTCCTCCGGCTCGGGCTCTGAAAGCACAGGCAGGATGGAGACAGGCGCTGCCTTCTCTTCCGGTGCCTTTTCACACTCGGCGGTGTAGGAATAGCTGCCACCGCTCGTGAAGCTGGTGGTGATGTCCAGCTTCAGCAGGTTGTCCTCCAGCGCCCAGGTTCCCTCGCAGCGGGCGATGCCCAGGGTATTGTCCGCGGGAATATCCACGACGAAGGCACTGTCAGTGCCTGAGATGGTGAAGGGATAGCTCTCGGTATAATCATCCTGAATAAAGGTATATTCGCCGCTTCCGTCGGCTTCAATATGCGCGCTCAGGTCAATGGCGGGACCGCCGTTCTTCGGTGTACCGGTACCGTGCCAGTCGCCCACCAGTCCCCCGGGCACGCCGGTGTTGCCTTCGCCGGATGCCGGGATCATGCAGAGCAGCATCCAAAGCACTGTCAGAATCACAATCATCATTTTTTTCATGGAATCCGCCTCCTCTGATCTTGTCCCGTTTCGCATGCAGACTGTGCTTTTACTCCTGCAGTCTGACAGGATCATTGCATAACCGTTCTGACTGATTTCCTATTCTTCGGCCACATAATCCGGGACCTCCGCAAGAGAGACACTGAAGACAGGCTCTCCCTCGCTTTCCTCGAGTGCGGCCATGGTCAGTTCATCCAGCGTCAGACCTGCATATCCGTCCAGCGTAAACAGCAGATCAATATACTCCTGCTCATCCGCCGGCAGTCCGTCGATGGTGCCCATTTTTTTGGTACTGGGGATCATAAAGAACCGGACCGTCTGCCGGTTCCCGGATGCATCCTGAACACAGAACAGGTCCTGCTTGAAGTCCTTGTACGCGATGGTGCCCTCTGTCGGTGCAAGACGGACCAGCAGCATTTTCGCGTCCATGTTCAGTCCGAACGCTTCCATATCCGTGCTTTTGAAAAGAAAGCACATCTCATATCCCTTCCAGGAAAACACAGGCATTTCCGGGGGTGTCTGTGCAGTTTCAGCGGAACTTTCCTCCGCCTGCACAAACACGGCCATGGAACAGCACAGGACAATCAGGATCAGCATCACAGGCCATTTCTTCATCGTTCACACACCTCTCATTGCTCAAATACACCGACAGCAGGACGAAGGCTGACTGATTCCGTAAAGCCCTGTGAAACGCACACAGAACACTGGTGGGTTTCCTTCACGGGCCCGACAACCACGGGCAGAACCGCTTTCGCCTTCCATGAACCGGCTCCGGAGCAGCAGCATCCACGGGATCCGGAGTGCAAACGGCTGGTTTTTCGTCTTCCTTTCCTGAACCGTTCATGACAGATCACACTGTATCTCCACTCCGGAATCATTTGCTTTTGCTGACAGAAAGAAGCTGGTTGTCTGCAAATATCATACTGTGGCTGAAAACAGAAAAACAGTGCCGATAGTCATTCCATTCGGCACTGAATTTCGGCTGTATGGGTTTTTCTGCACTGCTCAGTCAACCAGTCGCTGATCGACGGCATACCGTGCCAGATGAGCACGGCTGATGCAGCCGGTCTTGCTGAGCAGCAGTGAAATCATATTCTTGACCGTTCCGGGGCGCAGATTCAGCCGGTCCGCAATCTCTGCATTGGTCATGCCCTGGGAAACAAGGCGGAGCATCTTCACCTCGCGCTGAGTAAACTCGACCTCTGTTTTCCTGCTCAGGCTCTCATGCATGTGCGCCATGACATCCCTGTCATAGACATTCATACCACCCATAATGGAAAGCAGCGACGCCTTCAGCTTATCCGGTTCGATCACCTTGAGAAGGAACCCGCTGCAGCCCGCGTCCATGGCCTGCCGGACTGTCTCTGCATCGTCAAAGGTAGTCAGCGCCACAAAGCGCATTTCCGGTATTTCCGCCTTGATCCGGCTGATGACCTCCGGACCGGACAGTTTCGGCATCTGCATATCCAGGATGACCAGGTCCGGCTTCAGCTTCCGGCACAGCTCTGCGGCCTCTGCACCATCTGACGCCACACCGATGACCTCGAACTCCTCCCATCCGCCGATGGTCAGTCTCAGCCCTTCCGTCATCAGCGGATGATCGTCCGCCAGAAGGACCCGGATCTTTTCACTCATAATGCACACCTCCATTCTGCCACCACACCGAACCCTTTGCCCTCTTCTGCCTCAAAGTGCACCTGACCGCCGGATGCGCGGACATTTTCCTCCATGGTTCTCAGGCCAAACCCTTTTTCAAGGGCACCGTGGAAACGCCCGTTGTCTGTTATCCGCAGCGTCAGTGTTTGCTCTGTCATGGTAACCTCCATGTTCAGATGGTCTGCCAGGGAATGGGACAGAGTATTGTGATACGCCTCCCTGCACACGCCCTGGATCACATCCAGAAGCCCGGCGACAAAGGGCGGTTCTTCACCGGTCATGTTCAGACAGACCGGGAACGGGCTCGTCTTCTGAAACATCTCCAGCATCTCCCGGAGTGAACCGAAATGGCGTTCGATCCCTTCGTGTTCCGCACGCTGACAGATGGCGATCCCCTCATCGAGCAGTCCTGCATACTTGTCCGCATCTGTGTCCTTGAGCTGCAGGCACATCCGGGAGATTGTGTTCAGTGCGGTCATCGCGTGCCCTGCGCCGTCATGGATCGCCCGGGCGATACGCAGCTGTTCATCATAGTCAGTCAGGGTCCGGGCCTGGCGCGCGTATTCTTCCAGTTCTGCATTTGCCTGCGTCTGTTCCCGGGTCAGTGCTTCAAGCTCGGCACTCTTCTGCCGGCGCACTTCGACAAGCTGTTCCTTTTCCGTGATATCCACGAGGTAGACGACATACCCGCCCTGAATGCCGTCCGTGTAGATCCGCGATGTGCTGCGCTGGTAAACCCGGCCGTGACAGGCATACCGGCCGCAGGGCATTTCCCGGCAGTCCGGCATGTACCTGGAAAGATTCCTTCCCTTTTTCAGGCCTTCAAACGGTCCGGGACGGTTGTAATCGAGAATGTACCAGTATAAATCCGTAATGATGACCGTATCCGGCAGCAGCCGGAATGCCTGTTCAAACTGTTCCATGGCTATTCCCCTCTGAGACGCGCCACAGCACTGCGGATCACTGCAATCCCGTCACGCGTAAGATCCAGGTTCTCGCGGAGCACACGTCCGGCGTCGCCGGGGTCCTGCCTGGCTGCCACAAGGTTCTTCTCCACCTGATGGAATACATGGTCCGCCATGCCGTGGGTCGTTTCAATCAGTTTCTTTCTGCGCCTAACCTCCTCAGGGCCTGGCAGGGTTTCAAGATACGCATGAATATTCCGTCCGGCCTCGTCCAGTTCCTGCCGCAGATCTTCCAGTTCCCGGATCTGGCCTTCAAGCGCGGATTGCTCGCGGTAAATTTCACTCGTGTCCGTGGCGGCGATCAGAACCGATGTGCTGCCATGAAGAGGCATGACATCCACAGTCATATGCCGGCCATCAAAGTCACCTTCAGAACTGCCCGGTCCCTGTTTCAGCTGTTCTGCCATCTGACGCATGGGTACCTCAAACTCATGCGCGGCAGCATGATTGACATATCTCCATTCCCCGGCCTGCGGATCATAGATGCCGATGGGGTGCTGCGTCTGATCGATCACCTCCCGGATCGACAGAGACACAAT
>ONWQ01000480.1 GCA_900321565.1 uncultured Eubacteriales bacterium | reverse complement strand
CGGTTTCATTGGATAAGCAGTACCGAAATGTGTATGGAAACAGGAGAAACCGTGCGGCATTCGCTGCCTGAGACTCGACCACCTGTCTGTCAGGAAAGAAGAACCGGACGGCGTTTCTAACAGCAAACAGCCGCTTCCTTTCGGAAACGGCTGTTGCAGATGCACGGGTTCAGCGGACCCTTGCACAGATGACCATGACTGTTTCAGTGGACCTGAGCACGTATTGCCTTACAGAAGCCGGCACAATGAAGGTCTCACTGTAATGGATGACGGTACTGGGGAAGGCCCCGTCGATGCTCTCAATCCAGGCTTCCCTGCCTTCTACAAGATTGATAACATTCACCGAATCGTGCACATTGACCACGCGGCTGCCCTGAATGGTATGGCGTTCCGTCTCAATGAACTCCAGGCGGTGCAGTCCGGTATGCTCGACAGTGCCTGCAGGATCCGTGCTGATGACCTGTTCCTGGTGCAGAAGGTTCTCCCGGGCCCAGGCGGTATCGCGATCGGTCTGGATATTGGCGATCCCGTGGTCAATATGGACGGGTCTGGGCAGTCCGTCCAGGCCGATGCGACCCCAGTCCCAGAGCTTGAAGGTAAAGATATAGGGTGTGGCGCTGATTTCCAGAACCACTGTATTTTTGCCGGAGCAGTGCACTGTCCCGGCGGGGATCAAAACATGATCGTGCTTCCTGACCGGGAAGCGGTTGACAAACTGCTCCGCATCCAGGGGCTTTCCGCCCGACTGGGCTTCGCGGAGCGCATGCTCAAACGCGCCCAGGTCCATACCGGGTTTCACGCCGAGATACACACAGCTCTCGTCGGTGGCATCCAGAATATAGTAGCTTTCATCCTGTGTATAATGCATGCCGAATGTCTTCTGGATATACTCGGTCAGGGGATGCACCTGAAGTGAGAGGTTCCCGCCTTCCATGGTATCGAGAAAATCGAAACGGATGGGAAATTCAGCACCAAAGCGTCCGTACACATGTTCACCGAGCAGGGCGAGCGGACGTGCGTGCACCAGGTTGATCGCAGGGAACGTGATCGTGTCGTTGCCGAAACGGAAACAGATGGCGTTTTCCTCGGGCACACCATCAAAGGACCAGCCATAATTGGGTACTTCAGGATCCAGTCCGAATACGTTTTTCATCCACTGTCCGCCCCAGACGCTCGGATCAAAGTAGGCCTGCATGCGAAATGGCCTGCATGCGGTCTGGTCGAGTGCAGCCTGGTACGCGGCCTCCGGGATGAGCCGGGGAAGGTCCGGGTCGTCTGCGTCCACACGGTAACGAATCCTGCCCGAGAGCGCACGTTTCATCTGGTCGGCCATGCGCCACTCCATGAAGAATCCCACTTTATACTTGGTCAGCTGCTGCCCGTCCATGGTGCCGCACATCCAGGTCCCCATGCCCCGGCGCATCCTGAGCTGGATTTCCCAGCGTGTCAGGTCCCAGTGCCAGAGACTGTCCGCTTCAGGCATGAGCAGGGCAGCGCCGGTACCAAGTGCAATGCACGGAGCAGGCCAGCTGCGGATTTCGGCCTGCATACGCTGCAGGGTCTGCGGATCAAAGCAGTCTTCCAGCGATCCCGTGTACATTCTGCCGAACACACGGTCCTGTGTGATATATCCGGAGAACCGTTCGAGAAGCACAGGCGCGGGAAGGCGGGCATCCGTGCTGCGGAACACCCGGATTCCGGCCTTCCGGACGAGCATGGCAGCGAGCGCTTCCTCATCCACGCCGGGGTAGAGCTCAAAACAGATGCGCCAGCGGCCGGCGGCGAGCTCTGTGTCCAGCACATGCAGGACCGCGTCCCAGCCGGAGACCACAGCGCCGTCAAATCCTCGGATGTCTGTCACCGGGTTCAGATCATAATTATGATAATCGGGATAGGCGTACATGGGAGAGGAGAGCCTCCTTTCGGGATTACAGGGTGACGGAATACTTATACCTGTCCCCGGGATAATAGGAGACGGAGTACTCAATCCGGCGATTCTCCTGATCAAAGGCGATCCGGGTGCGCTTGAAAGCAGGCGAGTGCCTTGTCATGTCCAGCATTTTTTCCAGGATCGAATCGGAGAGGATCGCTTCAAGCGTGTCTTCCCCCCGCGTGACACGGATGCCCTTTTCCTTGGCAAGGAAGGCATAGAGCGAGTCCTTATAGCAATCCGGGTCCAGCGGCAGAGACGGAATATTCAGGTATGTCACGGAATAGGCCATGGGCACATCCTCCGCGCAGCGCACGCGCTCAAGCCTGTATACCATGGTGCCGGGGCTGAGCCCCAGTGCCTGCGCGGCCCGCTCCGGGACCACCGTCTCGCAGATGGTGCAGTGGCGTGTGCGCATGGTGATCCCGTGCTGGCTCATTTCCTCAGTGAAACTGGTCACATGGTGCAGGTTTTCCTCAATTTTCCCGTACACCACCATGGTCCCGATCCCGCGCATGCATTCCACATAGCCCCGGTTGACCAGCTCCTTGACCGCCATGCGGACGGTCATGCGGCTGACCCGGTAGGCTTCCTGCAGCTGCGTTTCACTCGGGATGATATCCCCGGTTGCATACTGCCCGCTGACAATGCGCTCTTCCAGCTCCCGCGCTATCTGTATATACAGGGGGAGAGAAGCATAATTCCGTTCCAGAGTCACTGAGATCACCTGCCATTTATCAAGACTGCAGAAAGTGCTGTAATCCACGGATCACGTGTTCCGATGTATCCGGCGCCAGATGTATCCGGATCCCCATGCTGGCGCAGAGCGCCCCGAGCGCTGCGCCGAAGCGCGCCCAGGCGAGGGAAATCTTGCCGCCCAGGACCAGGTCCGTCGCATGGAAGCGCAACAGGACCGGCTCCAGTCCACACACCAGGTCCTGCCCGAAGGCATCCCAGACCGGCGCATAGTCCGCAAGGTCCCGGTTCAGCTCCCGGGGAGAAAGCGCCTGAGCGAGCATACTGCGGCTCAGCGCACGAATGCCGCGGTCGGAGAGATAATCGTCAAGAATGGACGCTTTGTAAGGCAGTGCATAGATCCATCCGTTTTCCGGAATCCCCTGTGCTTCGTCCGTGCACAGCTGTCCGTTAAGAAGAAAGGCGGACCCGGCCCCGGTGCCCAGGCATACGCAGAGCGCACGGTGGGAAGGCGGCAGAAGCGCACAGGCGCCGAGCGCATAGGCGGACACATCATTGAGAAATGTCCACCCCGTGGCGGTTATGCCGCGCTCCTCCAGTGCCTCCGGGAGTGTGACCCCGTACAGCGACTCATACTTGGCCAAACCGCGCATGCGCGGAATGCCCAGGGCATAGTCAAACGGTCCCGGGAACGCCATGGCAATGCGGCCCACGGAGTGCGCGCCTGAGAGACTGCAGAGAATCTGCGACAGATGGGTCAGCAGTGCTTCTTTCGGAAGATCCGACCGGGCAGGGAACTCCGTGACCGGCCCGGGGGCGCCGCCGGATGCGCAGGCAGCCCCTTTGATGCCGGTTCCGCCGACATCGAGCAGAAGATCGTATTTCATCGTTCAATCACGACCAGGCCGTCGTTCATGGCACGGATCCGGGCCATCTGGGATGCGGGCGTATCATGCGCAGCGGTGGTGAGCGTGAAGAAGAACTCATACACACCGCCCAGGTCCGCTTCAAAATTGGTTTCCCAGAAATTATTCATGACCCAGGCATAGGCTGTCGAGCGGTTCAGTGCCGTATTCTTTCCGTCGCACAGCTGAACCGGCGCTGCCTCACGCGGGCCAAAGACCACCAGCGGCGTATCGCGCAGGGCCAGGAGCAGGTCATGGGACGCATCCTGACGGAGAATGCCATTCTGCAGAAGATAGAACTGCTGACAGGTCATGGGCAGCTGGTCCAGGCCGGGCCGCATCACACAGCCGGTCTTGTCAATAAAGGTCTCATCCTCACCGCCTGTGGTGAAGGGCAGGGCAACATACACGTTTTCCGGGTCCAGATTGGTGGTTTTGTGCATGCAGACCCTTGCTTCCAGCAGCGGGATGGTTTTATACATTTTCAAATATACATCAAAGAACAGGAACCCTTCAAGCGCATAGGACAGTTTTTCGGTCACATACACGTCCCCGCTCTCCGTGAT
>ONWQ01000483.1 GCA_900321565.1 uncultured Eubacteriales bacterium | reverse complement strand
GTTTCCAGCGTCAGCTTTCTGTCAATATCTGCTTCCAGCATCATGCGCTTGAGTATGATCTGGACTGTATCCCATTTTCCGGACGCGTTGTAGATCATGTTATCAAACCAGGCATTCCACTGGTTCACGGCCATGAATACCGCAATGGCAGCGAGCACGGGAATGCTCATGGGCACAATAATCCTCGTAAAAATCTTCGTATACCCCGCACCGTCCATCAGCGCACTCTCCACCAGTGAATACGGCAGGTTCTGGATATAGGACGCAATGATCAGCATGTAGTATGCATTGAACAGATACGGGATCCAGTACACATGGAATGTATTCAGAAGCCCCAGCCGGATATAGAGCAGGTAAGTCGGAATGAATCCGCCTCCGAAATACATGGTAATCAGAAAAAAGATACGCAGTGGTCGTCTGCCGGCAAAGTGCCGGACGGAGACCAGGTATGCCAGCATGGCCGTACAGAACAGGCCTGTACTCGTCCCGACCACCACACGCAGAAGAGAGATCAGGAGTCCGCGCGGAATCCCGGAATGCTGGAATAACCATTCATAGTTCTCCAGTGTGAATTTTCTCGGGAAAAAGTACAGGGTTGCGCGGTCCGCATCGATCCCTTCGTTCAGAGATATGATCAGCTGCTGGTAAAACGGATAAACCGTTACAAAGAAGAGCAGCAGCAGAATGATGACATTACAGAAATCGAAAGCCTGTCCTGACCGGGACTTGCGCAGGTATGGCGCTTCACGCATGGTATGCTCACCTCCAGTGTCCGCATGGTTCCATGGAAACCATATGTCCCGGTCAGATCAGGGACAGGTCCGAAACTTTTTTCACAACAAAGTTGGCTGTCAGCACCAGGATCAGCGAGCAGACCGACTTGACAAAGGACACGGCTGCTCCGAAGGAATACCGGCTCAGGCTGATCCCGTAACGGTACGCAAACGTCTCAATGACCTCATAGTAACTGCGCGTCTGTTCGGTACCCAGCAGCAGCTGCTGCTCAAACCCGGCATTCAGGATATCCCCGATACGCAGGATGAACATGAGTGCAATGGTGGTCATAATGCCCGGGATCGTGATATGGATTACCATACCCAGCCGTCCGAGCCCGTCCACGGCTCCGGCCTGATAGAGTGATTCATCCACGCCCGCAATCGCGGAAAGGTACAGGATGGACGACCATCCTACACTCTTCCATACGTTTGCCGCTGTAATGATTGCCCAGAAATAACGTCCTTCCCCGAGATAATTGATCTTCTTGGTCTGCACGCCCAGCAGCTGCAGAATCTGGTTCAGGATGCCCTCACTGCTCAGGATTGAGAAGAACAGGCTGGCTGTCACCACCCAGGATATGAAATGCGGGAGATAATAAGCCGTCTGCATGGTCTTCTTGAACAGTCCTGTCCGGACCTCATTGAGCAGCAATGCCAGAATGATCGGTGCCGGGAACCCGACCAGCAGGTTCAGCGCGCTGATTGCCAGGGTATTGCGCAGGATCAGGGGAAAGTCCGGGTTGGAAAAGAACTGATTCACATATTTGAGCCCGACCCATTCCCCACTGCCCATCACCATGCCCGGCCTGTACTTGGTAAACGCGATCACCAGACCATACATCGGCCCATAGCAGAAGATCAGCGCCCAGATCACCGGGATCACAGACAGCAGCCACAGCTCCCGGTCCGACTTCCAGCGGAATTGAAACCGCCTGCGCTTTTTTTCCATAAGGCATCCCCCTGTAGAGAAAAAGAGGGGGCAAGGATCGCCCACCCCCTGGTCTTTGTCTTTCTGCTAAGAGGCATTACTCCATCATGCCCCATGCCTTCAGTTTTGCCTTATACTGTTCAGAGAACCATTCGTTGACTTCGTCCATGCCCAGTGCATTGACTTTCTCAACCATGGCGTCATACTTCGCACGGCATTCTTCCTCGGTGCCAGCCATGACCGCTTCCACGAAACCGGACTTCACGACATCCTTGATCTGTTCCCACTGCATGGAGATATCCTCGTCTGCCGGGACCACAATGGCCAGGAACGCGGACCAGTCAAAGCAGCTGGGTGCCATGTTCGAGTTCATGTATCCACGCCACCAGATCTTGTCATTGAAGTTCTGGTCGTACCAGCTGTTGGAACCGTCTGCACGATACCGCTGGTCCATGGTAAAGTGAACATTACCGCCCAGGTAATCAAAGCGTGCAGAATTGAAGGAGTTCTCAACGATTTCGTCAATCCTCTCCTGCACATATTCCCAGCCGGGCTCCGTATCGGTCAGACGCCAGCCGAAGTAATCGGTTTCAGAACCGGCTTCCACGCCTTCATAGCCTTCCGGCAGACCCCAGCCCAGAAGTTTCATGCCCAGTTCAGTGTGTTCAAAATTGATCAG
>ONWQ01000485.1 GCA_900321565.1 uncultured Eubacteriales bacterium | reverse complement strand
GGATCACAAGCCCTGTATGCACGCACCTGGTAAGCAGGATGGTGGCGGAAACGCAGAAGGACGAGATGAAAACGGAGGCAAAGGAATGGAGATCCTGAATATGATCCTGCTGGCGGTGATTGTGATCTGCGCTGTGGCAGTCAGCATCACACGGGACTTGTTGAGCGCAGTGATCATTTTCATAGTTCAAGGCCTTGCTATGTCCGTCATCTGGATTTTGCTTCAGGCACCGGATCTGGCTATTACCGAGGCAGCGGTCGGTACCGGCATCTCCACGATTCTCCTGCTGGCTGCGCTGAGAAAGATTTATTCTGTCCGCAGAAAGGAGGAGGGGCGACATGCACGGAAAAGAAACGAAGCATGATGCCTTTGCCCGCCTGAGGGAATGGCTGGAAAACGGAGACCAGACACTGGACCGTGAGATGGAAGAAGGCCTGTATGATGAAGCAGCACCGCAGGAACCGGCAGCAGATGACCGGGAATTCATAACAACCCGGAGAAAACGATCAGCAGTAACGAAGAAAAACAACCGCCGGGAAAAGCATCAGAATATACGGGAATCCGGCAGAGCATATGCAGACGCATGGTGGTACCGCCTGGCCGCGGCAGCGGTATGCATCAGCCTGATCGGGCTGATGCTTTACGCAGCCATGCAGATGCCGCAGTTCGGCAATGCTGACACGCTGGTGGGGCATGAAACCACGGCCTTTTATGTGACACATACCATGGAAGAAACCGGCGCAGTGAATATTGTGACAGGGATCATCCTGGATTACCGGGGATTCGATACGCTCGGTGAATCGCATGTGCTTTTTGTTGCCGTCAGCACGGTATTGCTGCTGCTGAGCATCAGAGGAGAAAAGGATGAACGGGAACTCCTGGCTGAGAACATCAGGCAGCAGTGTCTGGAACCCGACAACGACCTGATCCTCCAGGGAGGAGCACGGATCCTGCTGCCGCTTGTCCTGATCTTCGGGCTTTATATCATACTCAACGGCCATCTTTCTCCGGGGGGTGGTTTTTCCGGCGGAGCTGTTCTTGGAGCCGGACTGATTCTTTACCAGAATGCTTTCGGCTATGAAAGGACCGAACGTTTCTTTACTTACCGTACATTCCGGATGGTTTCAGTGGCATCGCTGCTGTTTTATGCAACAGCCAAGGGATATCATTTCCTTACAGGCGCAAATCACATGGAAAGCGGTATACCAAAGGGAACCGCAGGGGCAATCCTGTCCGGCGGCCTACTTCTGCCGCTGAACATTGCGGTAGGATGCGTTGTCACATGCACCATGTATGCGCTGTATACCATGTTCAGAAAGGGGGCCTTTTAATGCTGCGGCAGATAAGTGCAGTGCTGAATCAGCATCTGGACGAGGCAGCGGCTCTGATTCTGTTCGGTATCGGATTTACCCTGCTGCTTATGGACAAGAACCTGATCAAGAAGATTATCGGCTTTTCTATGATGGACTCGGGAATCTATCTTTTTCTGGCTTCATACGGATATATCGGGAACCGTCTCGCACCGGTTTATTCCGGCGGCAACACGGATCCCGCATCCTATGTAAATCCTCTTCCGGCTGGACTTGTGCTCACGGGAATTGTGGTGGGTGTCAGCGTCACTGCTGTTATGCTTGGCCTGACTGTGCGCCTGTATGAACGGTATCACACATTGGACATCGATGAAATGGCCGAGCAGATCCGAAGGGAGGGGAAATAACCTTGGCCTGGTGGCAGAATATTCCCCTGTTTCTGATCCTGTGTCCGCTGGTCTGCGGTGTTGTATGCTCTGTGCTGAAGGGCAAAGCCATCCGAATCATGATGGCCGGTATGACTTTGCTTGAGTGCGTGGGTATGGGCATCCTTCTCCGATATACCGCTGAGGGAAACATCAGCTTCGTTTTCGCAATGGGCGAGACCGGAGCACCGTTCGGCAACGAACTTCGGGCCGGATCCACAGAAGCGCTGATCGGGCTGGCTTTTTCACTTGTGCTGCTGCTGTCTGTGACAGGGGGGGACAGCAGCCTGAAGGAAGACGTGGCAGGGAAGCGGCTGAACCTTTACGGGGCAATGATCGGCCTGCTGACGGCAGCTATGGCAGCCATCGTATTTACCAATGACCTGTTCACAGCTTATGTTTTCATTGAGATTTCCACTCTTTCCTCCTGTGCACTGATCAGCGCCACAAACCGCGGGAAGGCACTTTTTTCCTCCGCCAGGTATATGGTGATGAACCTGCTGGGAAGCGGCCTTTTCCTGCTGGGGCTGTCCATGCTTTATGCCCTTACAGGGCAGCTGCTGTTTCCTCAGCTCGGGACTGCAGTACGGAATCTGATGGCAAGCGGCAGTTATCCTGTTCCGATGTATCTTTCGTTCCTGCTGATGACCATGGGACTGTGCATCAAAAGTGCCCTTTATCCATTCCATACCTGGCTTCCGGATGCCTACAGCAATTCAACGGCCGTATCCGGTGCACTGCTGTCTTCTCTGGTTTCCAAGATGTACATTTTTCTCATGATCAAGATTGCACTGAGGGCCGCACTTGAGGAGGCATTCATTCTGCGTATCGGGGACATTCTTTTCGTGTATGCGGCAATCGGAACGGTGATCGGTTCGGTTCATGCTATAAGGCAGCACAGGCTTTCCAGAATGATAGCCTATTCCTCTGTTGCACAGATTGCCTGCGTTTATCTCGGAATTTCCATCGGAGGAACGGAAGGAATTACTGCTGCCCTGTTTTACATTCTGGCGCATTCTGCAGCCAAGTCTACGCTTTTTCTGACAGCGCATAAGCTGAGACAGGTTTCCGGAGGAGCGGACGGCCTGGAAGACCTGCGCGGTGCGGCGAACCGGAACCACCTTGCCGGTCTGGCATTCCTGACAGGCGCCTGTTCCCTGACAGGGATTCCCGGGCTGGGCGGGTTTGCGGCCAAACTTTACCTGGCCCAGGCCGGTATTGCCCGGGGAGGATGGCGAATGTCGGTGCTGCTTGGATTGCTTGCGCTGAGTACAGTGCTGAATGTTGCTTATATGCTGAGAGCGTCGCTGATTCTCTACAGCCGGGAAGATAAGATACCGTCAGAGAGCCCGCACCGTCATGATCCGTTGTTCGCGGTGACAATGATTATTCAGATCGGCCTGAATCTCTTCCTTGGCTTATGCGGAAATACTGTAATGCAACTGTTTCGCAGCGGCCTGACGCTGTTTATCTGATTTATTCTGTGGAGGTGTAACGGATGAATTTCCTGCTGATTCTTCCTGTAGCAATACCTGTGGTTCTTAGCCTTATGTGGCACTGGCTGCGGCTTGAAGGAAAGAAACTGCGTATTGCAACGCTCATAACCGTGGCATGCAGCGCAACACTGGCCGCAGCCTGCGCGCTGCTGCCCGGTACAGGCCAGATTTCACTCCGCTGGACCGATATGCTGACTTTTTCCATGCGCGTTGACGGAATCAGCAGGATTTTCCTGCTGCTTGTAGCCGTGGTATGGCCGTGTGTTGCGCTGTATGCAACTGAATACTTGGAACACGGACCGAAACCCGAGCGATTCTATCTGTTCTATACGATTACACAAGGTATCCTTCACGCCCTGGCAATGAGCGGCAATCTTGTCACTTTCTACATGTTTTATGAGGCCATGACGCTGCTGACTGTGCCGCTGGTTCTGCATAACATGGACCGGGAAGCTGTGGCAGCCGCCATCAAATACCTGATCTATTCGGTTATCGGCGCTTCTGCGGCCTTGATCGGGATATTCTTTGTCGGTTCTGTCGGAAGCAGCGGTGATTTTGCTGCGGGTGCACTGACGGCCGAGCAACTGACCGGACGGGAAGGACTTGCCATGGCAGTCTTCATGACCATGCTGACAGGATTCGGCGTAAAAGCGGGTATGTTCCCGCTGCACGGATGGCTGCCGACAGCGCATCCTGTTGCTCCGGCGCCTGCCAGTGCAGTATTGTCCGGTGTGATCACAAAAATGGGTGTCCTCGGCGCAGTCAGAGTGGTTTTCTGCATCGCAGGAGTTGAACGGCTGAGAGGCAGCTGGGTGCAGAAAGCGCTGCTCGCGCTGACTCTTATGACAATCCTGATGGGTTCGCTGATGGCTTTCAAGGAAAAGAAACTGAAAAAGAGGCTGGCATATTCATCCGTGTCACAGGTTTCATATGTGCTTTTCGGACTCTATACGATGACTCCTCTGGGATTTGTGGGAGCCATGCTGCATGTGATTTTCCACTCCCTGATGAAAAACACTCTGTTTATGGGTGCCGGAAGCATTATCCACAAAACGGGAAAAACCATGGTTCCGGAGTTGGAAGGACTGGGACGCCGTATGCCATGGACCTACGCTTTCTTTACAGTGGCTTCACTCGGCCTGGTAGGCATTCCTCCTACCGGAGGTTTTGTCAGCAAATGGAACCTGGCACAGGGCGCAATGGCGATGGACAGCGCCGTAAGGTGGATTGGCCCGACAGCCCTGCTTATTTCCGCAATTCTGACGGCGGCGTATCTGTTTACCATTGTAATCCGCGGATGCTTTCCCGGTGAAGAATACAAGCCAGAGCCGTCCTGCGAAGCGGGCTGGAGAATGCTTGTGCCTATGGGAATTCTTTCTGCACTGATTGTGCTGGCCGGCGTTTTTTCCGGCGGACTGATCAATTATCTTGAGATGCTAGCAGCACAGCTGATGTGAGGATACAGAGATGATGATACTGTTTTGTGCAGTGCTGCCGGTGATCCTGGGATGCATCCCGTCAACAGCCCGGTTCCGGGGCCAGGAGTCCCGTGCCAGATGGGCTTTTTTCTCTGTGACTCTGACATCGCTGATGGTGGCGGGGATCATGATATGGGGAAATAACCGGGAACCTGTGGAGCTGTTCAGGCTGTCAGACCATTTTTGCTTTGTCCTTTACCTGGATGGAAAGGGAAAGGTTTTCCTTGGAATTGCCGCAATGCTCTGGCCGCCTGCCATGCTGTATGCCGGCGATTATATGAAACATGAAAAACGGCAGGGACATTTTTTTCTCTGGTATACAGTTGCCTACGGACCTGCAGTGCTCCTGGGTACAGCAGAAAACCTGTTCACGCTGTATATAGCTTATGAGCTGCTGACGCTCTGTACGGTTCCACTGGTATGGCACGGACGGGATCAGGTTTCCGAACGCGCGGCGGTTTTATATCTGCTGTTCCTGGTTGGGGGGGCTTCACTCGGCTTTTTTGCGATGGCCGGACTAGGCGCACTTGGAACAGGAAGTTTCAGTTCATATGCCGAAACGGAGGAGACAATCCTTCACAGCGAATGGTTTCGTACTCTGTGCCTTACAGGTTTTCTCGGCTTCGGTGTGAAGGCGGCAGTCCTCCCGCTGTCCCGGTGGCTGCCGACGGCCTCTGTTGCGCCGACTCCGGTTACAGCTCTTCTGCATGCTGTGGCTGTTGTCAACGCCGGCGTGTTTGCGGTGATGAGGCTCCTGTTCGACGCGGTTCCCTGTGATGTGCTGCGGGGAACATGGGTCCAGACGTCCATGCTTTTACTTTCCGCGCTTACGATTGTTTACGGTGCAGCGATGGCTGTGAGAGAAAAACATATCAAACGGCGGCTTGCCTGGAGTACAGTAAGCAATCTGAGCTATATGCTGTTCGGACTGAGTCTGCTGACCGGACACGGGCTGACTGGCGGACTGGCACATATGGTTTTCCACAGCCTGATGAAGATCGTTCTTTTCCTGTGTGCAGGCGGGATCATGATCTGTTCCGGCCGAAGCATGACAGGACAGATGCACGGTCTGGGAAGAAAAATGCCTTTTCTGTTCGGCTGTTTTACCCTGGCTGCTGTTTCACTGCTCGGCGTTCCTCCGCTGCCCGGCTTTGTCAGCAAATATGAACTGGTAACCGCGGCTTTCGAGGAGGGAAGCGCAGCGGCTCTGTGCGGAGCTGCGGCCCTGCTGACCGCAGCGATACTGACGGCTGTATATCTTTTCAGTATCATCTATCCGGCGTTTTTCATGGCGGAAGATCCCAGGCTTCCGGATGCCCATGTGGAAAAAACCGGACCTCGCATGACTGCAGTACTTACTGTACTTTGCTGTCTGCTGGCAGCGTCGGGTGCTGCTGCAGGTCCGATTGTCAGCTGGCTGTGTGGAATGACGGGAGGGATTGGATGATTCCGGTACTGATGCTGATACTCCCGCTGCTTGGAGCGGTTGCTGCGCCTCTTGCCGGTACCCGGAAGGAAGGGTACCGGGATCCGGTGCTAAGGCTGTTTACTCTGGCAGAGCTGATTCTTTCCATATTGCTGTTTGTCTGGATAGAGCAGGGAAATGATGCTGTCCTGGCGGCAAGGGGTGCCGTCGGTCTGGGTCTTTCATTCCGGGCAGATGGTTTCCGGGCGCTTTATGCGATGCTGGCATGCTTCATGTGGTTCATGTCCTGCCAGTTTTCCTGCCAGTATTTTGCTGGACACGGAACCCATCAGGGCAGATATGCCTGCTTTACAATGATTACGCTGTGCGGTGTGATCGGTGTATTCTTTTCAGATGATCTGTACACAACATTTGTTTTCTTTGAAATCATGTCCATTGCTTCCTATCCATGGGTTGCACATGAGGAAAGCAAAGGAGCCATGCGTGCTGCTGCAACCTACCTTGGAGTTTCTGTTGCATGCGGTATGGTTACGCTGATGGGGATGTTCATGTGCTGGTGTGAAATCGGAAGCCTGTCTTTCTCTGCTCTGAAAGCAGCGGGAGGAAAACCGGGAACGGTTCTGCCGGCGTGTCTGATGCTGATTGGTTACGGAGCGAAAGCCGGAATTGTTCCGCTCCATATCTGGCTTCCAAAAGCTCATCCGGTTGCCCCGGCTCCTGCCAGCGCTCTGCTTTCCGGCATGCTGACAAAGACAGGTCTCTTCGGAGTTGTCGTGATTTCCCTGAACCTGCTTGATGGCAATGAACTATTTGGGCAAATCCTCCTTGGAACCGGACTACTCACCATGACACTGGGTGCAGTGCTTGGCGTTTTTTCCGTAAATCTGAAGAGGACACTTGCGTGTTCTTCGCTGTCCCAGATCGGATATATTACAGTGGGCATCGCGTGTGCACAGCTGCTCGGACATCACGGAGCGCTTGCCGCATCCGGCGCGGCAGGCCATATGATCAACCATTCGCTGCTGAAGCTTTGCCTGTTTCTCTGTGCAGGTGCGGTTTTTATGAATACTCACACCCTTGACCTGAACCGGTTGAGAGGCTACGGGCGTGGTAAAGTCCTGCTGCATGCAGTATTTCTTACAGGTGCGCTTGGACTGATGGGCGTTCCTGGCCTGAATGGATATGCCAGCAAAACCATGATTCATGAAGGACTTATGGAACTGGCAGAAGAGATTGAAGGGTTCAGTGCTTACAGGTTCGGAGAGTGGGTGTTTCTTTTTGCCGCTGGACTGACGACGGCTTATATGCTGAAGCTTTATATTTGCCTTTTCTGGCAGAAAAACCCGGATCCGGAGCTGCAGGCAAAATATGACGGTCTGAACCGCAGGGACCTGACAGTCCGTTCGGCTGCGGTGCTGGCACTGACTGCGGTTCCCCCGGCTGTGCTGGGACTTTTTCCGGACAAACTCCTTCTGCCGCTGACAGAAACGTGCGCTGCATTTTTTAACCGGCCGGTCCTTGACGAAGAAATAGCGTTTTTCAGCCTGACGAATCTGAAGGGCGGCGGAATCAGCCTGCTGATCGGCATTCTGGTATATCTGCTGTTTGTCAGAAAAATGCTGTGGAACTCCGGTAAAGGATATACAGACCGATGGCCGGCCCGGCTGGATCTGGAGGAATTGTTTTACAGACCGGTTTTCACAAAATTTCTTCCATGGATGGGCTGCAGGATTGCCTCTTTCCTGAATGGAATTCCGGAGTCCAGGCTGGTTTCCGAATGGATTCCCCGGGAAGTCACAATGCTGTTTTACGGAATGGACCGGTTTCCGGAGTGCCGATTGGTTACGGAATGGATCCCACGGGGAATATCCGGGGTTTTTGCCGGTGCGGACCGATTACCGGAATCCGCGATGATGATGCGTATTATTCCGGGTGTTCTGGTGGCATTCGGCCGTATCTGCGACGAACTGGCTGACCACCTTGCCCTGCTTGGCCGTGAAATGTTCCTGGTGAACCGCGAGGAACTTGGGCGCAGCAGGAACCATAACGGACTGACTCATCTGGCATGGGCGCTTCAGGAAGGGCTGCACCGGATCGGACTGATGCCCCGGAAATGTATTCCTCGCCGGGCCCCGGAAGACCTTCGTTATGGTACAAAACTGACCAATGCCATATCCTTTGGCTTGCTGCTCGGTACACTGGGTATCATCACAGCGATTCTCTATGTATTTATCCGC
>ONWQ01000487.1 GCA_900321565.1 uncultured Eubacteriales bacterium | reverse complement strand
ATTCATAAAACATCCTGATCCGGACCACACCGTATTCATCCAGAAGTGCTTTGGCCAGCTGATACAGTTCTTCTTTCGCTTCTTCCCAGCCCTGAAGTATATCCACATGAATCATACGGTTGTGAAGGACTATGACCTCCGGTTCCTGCTGCATGATCGATAGCTGCTGACGGGTTACATGAAAGCGTGCATGAAGTTTGTTGACCGTCGTTCCCTTGGTTCCATACTCTTTGAGGCTTTCGATGATCTCTGTATAAGTAGCCATCTGTCTGTCTCTTGGTGTATTGACCCTGACTTTTCTTCCGCCAATTTCCCGGGCCCGCTTGGCCAGGATTTCCGCTTCACCCGATGATTGTCTGAGTGCTATCTGCGGGCGATCCATAATATACTCATCGCCAAAACAGATCTGGGCAAGACTGAACATGGCAAACTGCGTATCCACAAAAAGCTTTTTCAGCATGGCCGGATGTTTCTTCTGCATCCGGTCCATCAGTTCCTGTGACTCGTGGATCCTGCCATCCCTGAGCAGTGCATCCATCTCTGCATGCAGTACCTGTTTATCTTCTTCCGTCAGTTTAAGGTTATCCTTATGAATATATTTCCCAAAATAATTCATGATACAGGGATTCATCAGTGCATAACTGATCGCAATATCCGGAACACCCGGGAACTTCTGCGTAATCGTCTGCTTATCTACCGGTTCTGTGTATTTCATAACCTCTGCATGCACCATATCCTGTATCTTGGTTACTTTACCGGATACGGACACATAATCCCTTGTATACGTGTATTCATCACCCATGTCCATTTTCAGAACACCCTGAAGATAGAACCGGTTATCAATGCCATAAGGCGTGATTTCATCGCGGAAAACGGAAAACAGGGTATTGAACATACAGCTGTCCGATTCAGACTCGGCAAGGTACCGGCGGATTTTTTCCAGAATTTCTTCCGGCAGGATCCCATGTTTCGCCGGAATATAAATGCCTCTGCCACGTAACATGCCGATCCGGCTGATGACGGCTGTAAGTGCATGATCGCGCTCCGGTAATGTTACACCTGTGCCATACTTTTCAACTGCTCTCTGCCGGAATTCCCGAAGCGCCTGAGCATCATAGATATAGATTCCATCCGAATAGTATTCCTCCATGATACCCCTGCACAGATTATGCACACGGATCTTTCCGCATTTCCATACCCGGCCATCCTTATCGTATGTATTTCTCAGGCAGAGCTCCGCCAGTTCATGTGGAATTCCGTTTGCCTTGTCAAGCCAGGCAGGCAGGTCTTCCTCTGATATCAGGTTGGGAAGCGTTTCCATCCATTCTTCCGCCAGTCTTACATATTTCCTGTGAGCATAGAAAATAAAGCCATTCAGCTTTTCACTGTAGACATACAGACTGTCCTGCATGAATGGCAGAAGATTATAGTTTTCTTCATCTTTCACGATCTGCCTGAGTATATACATGAAGGCATCCGTGTCCCGTCCATAGTACTTTTTCAACAGTTTTTCATCAATCAGCAGTACACCGTCTTCCATAGCCTGGATCTTGCAGAACAGTTGAATACCACCATGCTGGTTGTACTCGCGAACACAGCGTTCGGCAATCTGACGTACCCGCTCCCTGGTCAGATTCTGCTGCTGACTGATCGTTTCAAGTGTCGCACCATCGGCCCTTGCGCACAGAATCTTCCACCATTTTTCATGGCTGTTCAGTTTTGTGCGGATTTCCTTGACATCCGCGCGGATATCAAACATGCACGACATCAGGAAGTTTTCATAGGCATCACTCAGCGCTTTTGGAATCCGGACATTCCGGAGACGGTCAAATGTATATCCTTCTTTCTCAAGCATATGGAACAGGCTTTCTGCATCGGCCTGTAACTCCCGCTTTGGTTGCCACGCAAAAAGAAAAGGAAGTACATGAAGGTCTTTCAGTGTCTCCAGTAACCGATTCATACGCGTCTGGTTTTCCGTGATTAACACAGGTTTCACTCCAGTCTCAGAGTCATATTCCATGGAGGTAAAACAAAAACACCGGCACCGATTCTTACGTCCGTATATTCTGTTTTTGCTTTCTTCATCATGACTAGTATAACAAATTTTCCTGAAATTCTCAAGATTGTTTTCAAGAAAAAGTACATCATATTTTGTACCGGAATGCATCATGTCCAAAGTTTGATGTATTTTTGTCAGCCCTGCAGTTTTCCTGCCGCCAAAGCCTGTGCCCGACGACGAAAAGCCTTGATTTCCCTTGACAAAAGCGCCATCAATGCCTATGATTACATCCGACTATCTCAAGGAGGGAACAAGCATGGCTGCTTTAACAATGGACAAGCTTGTAGCACTTTGCAAGAATCGTGGCTTAATCTTCGCTGGCAGTGAAATCTATGGTGGTCTCGCAAACACCTGGGATTACGGCCCGCTGGGTGTCGAGCTGAAGAATAATATCAAGAAGGCCTGGTGGCAGAAATTCGTTCAGGAAAGCAAGTACAACACTGGCCTGGACTGTGCCATTCTGATGAACCGGGAGGTCTGGGTCGCATCAGGCCATGTCGGTGGCTTCAACGATCCTCTGATGGACTGTAAGGCCTGTAAGGCACGCTTCCGTGCAGATAAACTGATCGAAGACTTCACTCAGGGTGCAGAAACCGGTGACGGCTGGTCCAATGCTGAGCTTGAGCAGTATATTGCTGAGCACGATATTGTCTGTCCCGTCTGCGGAAAGAAAGACTTCACCGGAATCCGTCAGTTTAATCTTATGTTCAAGACACATTCCGGTGTTACAGAGGATGCTTCCAATGAAATCTATCTCCGTCCGGAGACAGCACAGGGCATCTTTGTCAACTTCCAGAATGTAATGCGCACAACCCGCAAAAAGCTGCCCGCAGGTATTGCTCAGATCGGTAAGTCTTTCCGCAATGAAATCACACCCGGAAACTTTATCTTCCGTGTGCGTGAGTTTGAACAGATGGAACTGGAGTTCTTCTGCAAGCCCGGTGAAGACCTTGAGTGGTTCAATTACTGGCGTACATTCTGCCACAACTGGCTGCTGAGCCTGGGCATCAAGGAAGAAAGCCTGCGTCTGCGTGATCACGAGCCGGAAAAACTGGCCTTCTACAGCAAGGCAACCACAGACTTCGAATTCCTGTTCCCCTTCGGATGGGGTGAGCTCTGGGGTGTCGCTGACCGAACCGACTATGACCTGACACAGCATCAGGAGCACTCCGGTAAGTCCATGGAATACCTGGACCCGGTCACCAACGAGCGTTATATTCCTTACTGCATTGAGCCTTCCCTTGGCGTTGACCGTGCGCTTCTGGCGTTCCTGTGCAATGCTTATGACGAGGAGACACTCGAGGGTGGCGACGTACGCACAGTACTTCATCTGCATCCGGCTCTGGCACCGTTCAAGGCTGCTGTCCTGCCGCTTCAGAAAAACAAGCTTGGTGGCCTGGCTTCCGAGATTCACGCCGAGCTTGCCAAGTATTTCCCGGTCGATTACGATGAGACGGGTTCTATCGGCAAGCGGTATCGTCGTCAGGATGAAATCGGTACCCCCTTCGCCATCTGTGTGGATTTTGATACCGAGCCCACCGGCACAGTAACCGTACGCAATCGTGATACCATGCAGCAGGAGCGGGTGGCCGTCAGCGACCTGCGCCGTTATATTGAAGAGCGTATGTTCTTCTGATCTCAGGGAAAGGATTGATTCTTGTATGAAAAGCATTACATCACCTGAACTCCGTGAGAAATTCCAGGCGTTCATGGAGAGCAAGGGCCATCATCGCATTCCGTCCGCGTCCGTCATTCCGGAGAATGACCCGACAGTTCTTTTTACCACTGCAGGCATGCATCCTCTGGTACCCTACCTCATGGGAACACCGCACCCCAGTGGTTCCCGTCTGACTGATGTGCAGAAATGTATCCGTACCGGTGATATCGATGATGTCGGCGATTCCAGCCATCTGACATTCTTTGAAATGCTGGGCAACTGGTCACTCGGTGACTATTTTAAGAAGGAAGCCATCAGCTGGTCCTGGGAATTCCTGACCAGTCCGGAATACCTGGGTATTGACAAGGACCGGCTTGCTTTCACAGTCTTTGAAGGGAATGAAGACTGCCCCCGTGACGAGGAAAGCCATGATATCTGGCGTTCCATGGGTGTTGCCGAGGATCATCTCTTCTATCTGCCCAAAAAACATAACTGGTGGGGCCCCGCCGGAATTACCGGTCCCTGCGGCCCGGATACGGAAATGTTCATTATCACGGATAAGCCTGCCTGTGGGCCTGACTGCTCACCGGCCTGCTCCTGCGGACATTATCTGGAAATCTGGAACGACGTGTTCATGCAGTACAACAAGCAGAAGGACGGCTCGTTTGTTCCGCTGGCCAAGAAGAACGTCGATACCGGTATGGGTCTCGAACGCACGATCTGCGTTCTGAATGGAAAGAAGACCGTGTATGACACGGACGCATTCGTTGATATTCTGGCCAAGATTGCCGAGCTTTCCGGACACCAGTATGAGGAATCCGAGGAAATCACCCGTGCCTTCCGCATTATCGCCGATCATATGCGCACTTCCACCTTCATCCTGGGCGATGACCGTGGTGTATCCCCGTCCAATACCGACCAGGGATATATTCTGCGCCGTCTGATCCGCCGTGCCGTACGCTACGGTATGCAGCTGAATATGCCCGACGGATTCACTGCAGAGATTGCTCAGGTGATTATCAATCAGTATCGTGAAGCATATCCTGAACTTGAGCGGAACAGCCATTTCGTTCTAGAACAGCTGAAACTGGAAGAAGCCCGGTTTGCCAAGACACTGCGTCAGGGCAACAAAGAGTTTGACAAGGTTGCGTCCCGGGTAGAAAACGGCGTGATTGATGGTCTGAGCGCATTCCATCTCTATGACACGTTTGGCTTCCCCATTGAAATGACCTGTGAGCTGGCCAAAGAGCGCGGCCTGAGCGTGGACACCGAGTCTTTCCAGGAACACTTCAAAAAGCATCAGGAACTCAGCCACCAGGGCGCAGACCAGAAGTTCAAGGGCGGCCTTGCAGACCAGACTGTTGAGACAGCAAGACTGCATACTGCGACACATCTGCTCCATGCTGCACTTCGGAAAGTACTTGGCGACGAGGTTGCTCAGAAGGGCTCCAATATCACCGCAGAGCGCCTGCGCTTTGACTTCTCCTTCGGCCGTAAAGTGACCAAGGAAGAGCTTGCACAGGTAGAAGCCCTGGTCAATGATGCGATCAAGGCAGATGTACCCGTAGTCTGTGAAGAGATGACTGTGCCGGAAGCAAAGGCCAAAGGAGCCATCGGTCTGTTTGAAAATAAGTATGGCGAGCGCGTTCGCACATATAAAATGGGTGATTACTCCTTCGAGATCTGTGGTGGCCCGCATGCTGAACACACAGGTGAACTTGGATCTTTCAAGATCCTGAAGGAAGAATCTTCCTCAGCCGGTGTCCGTCGGATCAAGGCTGTCATCACCGGAAACAATCAATAATCTGTTGACGGGATGCCTGATTGAATGGCATCCCGTTTTTTCAGGAAGGGGCTTTAACGCATGGCCAGAACCAGGGACATGACACAGGGGAATCCGACACGGCTGATCCTGTTGTTCAGCCTGCCAATTGCAGCCGGAAACCTGCTGCAGCAACTGTACAATATTATAGATACCCTGGTCATCGGACGCGGCGAGGGCGTGGTTGCGCTTGCTGCTGTTTCAGGCTCAGGATGGCTTGACTGGGCTGTGCTTTCCATCACACTCGGACTGGCGCAGGGATTTGCCATACAGATCGCTCAGTCCTTTGGTGCCGGTGAGCACGGCATGCTCCGCAGAGCAGCCGGTCAGAGCATTCTTCTGTCCATATTCACAGTGCTCTTTCTTGAACTGGGATCCCAGTTGTTTCTGAATCCACTCCTGCACCTGCTGCGCTTTCCTGACAATACATTCGCTCTGACAGAGCGATATCTGCGGATTATCTTTGCCGGGATGGGGTTTGTGATGGCATATAATCTGCTCGCCGGTTTTCTCCAGGCCGTCGGCAACAGCCGTACACCCCTTCTCGCCATGATCGCCGCAACCTGCACCAACGTTGCCCTGGATATGCTGTTCGTGCTTGTGTTTCGCTGGGGTGTGTCCGGTGCTGCGCTGGCAACAGTACTCAGCCAGGCTGTATCTTTCTGTATTGCCCTGATTGCCGTTATCCGTCTGCCGCTTCTGCATATTACCCGGGACGACCTCTGGCCTGACCGGCATATCATGTCCAAGCTTCTGCATCTGGGTATGCCGATTGCCTTCGGCAACCTGGTCATCTCTCTCGGTGGTCTGGTCCTGCAGCGTGTGGTCAATGGTTTCGGATTCATTTTTATGGCAGGCTATAATGCCGCATCCCGTCTGCAGGGCATGATTGAACTGTTCGGTACCGCCATTGGTGCCGGTGTCAGTACATTTTCCGGGCAGAACTGTGGTGCCGGTCGTTTTGATCGTGTCCGCGAGGGCGTCCGGAAGGCCAGCCTGATTGCCATAATCGTGGCTCTGCTGATCACTGCAGCCCTGCTCATCTGGGGCAAACCTCTGCTTTCACTCTTTATGGATGATGATCCGCAGATTGTGGACCAGGTACTTACCTACGGTTACCGTTTCCTCATCTTCATGGCTATCGGGCTGCCATTCTTGTACCTCTTGTTCACGCACCGCTCTGCTCTGCAGGGCCTGGGTGATACTCTGATCCCCATGATCAGCGGGTTCGTTGAGCTCGCGTTCCGCGTTCTCTGTTCCATCATCATGCCGCTGTTTCTGGGTGAATGGGGTGTGTATTTCAGTGAAATCTCTGCATGGATCGGTGCAGCCGCTCTGCTTATCATCGGATATCAGTACAGAATGCGTCGTCTCGAATCAGGAAAGAACATATGATCCCAGCTGCAGGTTTGTAATGGTTCATGCTGCCTGCAGCGCACGACTCATAGACACTCAAAAAAGACTGCTGTATCGAGCCCGTTCAGGGCAGGATACAGCAGTCTTTCTTATTTGTTCAGATACCGGCATGCCGCCAGTGCCGCTACAGCGCCATCCGCCACCGCGGTGGTCAGCTGGCGTACTGACTTGTTTCTGCAGTCGCCTGCTACATAAATGCCAGGCGTGACTGTCTCACACTGTTCACCGACATCAAAGTATCCCTGAGCATTCAGTGGTACAAGGTCTGCAAATGCCTGGTTTTCCGGGATCAGCCCGATCGCTTCAAAGAGACCGTCACAGGGGACAAGCTCCGTCTTGCCGGACCCCGTTTCCTGTATCTGCACTCCGGTCAGTCCATTGTCATCCCGGTCCAGTCCGGTAATCCTGACCCCGGTTCTGACCCGGATATTCCGGCGTTCCGCCACAATATCCTGAAGCCGTTGCTCGCCTGTAAGCTCCGGAAGATCCTGCAGTATGGTCACCTGACTGCAGGTTTCCGAAAGCAGGATGGCTTCCTGAAGAGCAGAATTGCCTCCGCCTGCCAGACAGACAGCACGGTCCTTATAGAAGTCACCGTCACATACGGCACAGAAGGAAACGCCTTCCCCGACCAGCTCTGTCTCACCCGGGAGACCGAGCATGCGATGCTTCACCCCCGTCGCCAGAACAACTGCACCGGCCTGATACCGGTTGCCTTCTTCCGTGACCACGGTCTGTCCATCCGCTCCCGGTTCGACATGAATCACATGCTCCAGTTCGATCTCAGCGCCCTGCTGCAGAATCTGGTCCAGCATGCTGTCGGCAAGCGCGTTCCCGCTTGTGGAATACGTACCGGGAAAATTCTCTACCTTGGGTGAATGTGTAATCTGCCCGCCAAAGCCGTTTTTCTCAATGACAAGGACGGATTTTCCATTCCGCAGCGCATACAGCGCCGCTGTCATTCCGGCAGGTCCGCCTCCGACAACAATCAAATCATGCATTCTGTCTGTCCGCCTTACACGTGATGCATCAGCCATCCCTTGATGTCCGATACGCCACGGAATTTTTCAAACCCGTCTTTTCCGACCAGTACAAGGGTCGGTGCCTGGCGAACGCCATAGCGTTCCACCAGTTCTTTCTCTTCATTGGCATTCAGTGCCGTGTAATGGATCCCAGCGCGGTCCAGCAGAGCCATAGCTGCTTTGCAGTTCGGGCAGGTCGGTGTCTTGAAGAGAAGGACATTGTTCAGTTCGTCTGATTGCAGTTCTGTCAGTGCCTCTTCATCCTGCAGCATAGCAGGCTCTTCCGGTGCACAGCACGGTGGTTCCAGTGCCGCTTCCATTCCTGCATCCATGTCCGGCAGGGCACCCTTGTGTGTCAGTGTGGAATGCGCAATATTGTAAACTTTTCTGTCCTTGAATTCCTGCGCCTTGCCATCGTTCCAGTTCTGCACCGGCCGATAGTATCCGGTAATGCGGCTGTACACTTCTGTCTTGGCACCGCAGATGGGACAGGTATACTGCTCACCGGTTATATACCCGTGATCGCGACACACGGAGTATGTGGGCGAGAGTGTATAGTACGGGAGCTTATAGTTCTCCGCAATCTTGCGCACCAGGTTGGCTGCAGCCTTCCAGTCCGGCAGTTTTTCACCAAGGAATGCGTGGAACACGGTACCCGACGTATACAGTGTCTGGAGATTGTCCTGAATGTCCAGCGCTGAAAATACGTCTTCGGTATAACCAACCGGCAGATGCGACGAATTGGTATAATACGGCGTACCGTTCATATTGGCGGTGATGATATCCGGATAGATTTCCTTGTCATGCTTTGCGAACCGATAGGTTGTGGATTCTGCCGGTGTTGCTTCCAGGTTATACAGGTCACCGTACTGTTCCTGATAGTCCGACAGACGTTCACGCATGTGATTCAGCACATCCCGGGTAAACCGCTGCACCCGTACGTCAGTCAGGTCGGCACGCAGCCACTTGGCATTCAGGCCAACTTCATTCATACCGATCAGGCCGATGGTGGAGAAGTGATTCTCAAATGTGCCCAGATACCTCTTGGTGTAAGGATACAGGCCCATGTCCAGAAGCCGTGTAATGACTGTACGCTTGGTCTTCAGGCTGCGGGCAGCAATATCCATCAGATTATCCAGGCGCTTGTAGAATTCCTCGGGTGTTTCAGACAGATAGGCCAGACGCGGCATGTTCAGGGTGACCACACCGATCGAGCCCGTGGACTCACCGGACCCGAAGAAGCCACCGGACTTCTTCCGCAGTTCCCGCAGGTCAAGACGCAGGCGGCAGCACATCGAACGCACGTCACTGGGTTCCATGTCGGAATTGATATAGTTGGAGAAATACGGAGTGCCATACTTGGCGGTCATTTCAAACAGAAGCTTGTTGTTCTCTGTCTCAGACCAGTCAAAATCCCGGGTAATGGAGTATGTCGGGATCGGGTACTGGAATCCGCGGCCATTGGCATCGCCTTCGATCATGATCTCAATGAATGCCTTGTTGACCATATCCATTTCACGCTGGCAGTCGCCATAGGTGAAATCCATTTCCCGTCCGCCGACCAGCGCCGGAAGATTCTTCATGTCGTTCGGCACAACCCAGTCCAGGGTCACATTGGAGAAGGGTGCCTGTGTGCCCCAGCGGCTTGGTGTGTTCACACCATAGATGAACGACTGGATTGCCTGCTTGACCTCACGCTGTGTCAGGTTATCCACTTTCACAAACGGAGCAAGGTATGTATCAAAGGATGAGAACGCCTGGGCACCGGCCCATTCATTCTGCATGATTCCCAGGAAGTTCACCATCTGGTTGCACAGTGTGGACAGATGGTTTGCCGGTGAGGAAGTAATCTTGCCCGTTACACCGCCGAGACCTTCCTGAATCAGCTGCTTCAGACTCCAGCCTGCGCAGTATCCGGTCAGCATGGACAGATCGTGCAGATGGATGGCTGCACTGCGGTGCGCTTCTGCGATCTCTTCATCGTACACTTCACTGAGCCAGTAATTGGCTGTGATCGCGCCGGAGTTGGAAAGAATCAGACCGCCGACAGAATAGGTAACTGTAGAGTTTTCCTTAACCCGCCAGTTATTGATCTGCAGGTAATTGTCCACCAGATCCTTGTAGTTGAGCAGTGTGGAATTGATATTGCGGACCTTTTCACGCTGTTTACGGTAAAGAATATAGGCCTTGGCCACATCTGCATACCCGGACTCGGAGAGTGTCTTCTCCACGCTGTCCTGTATGTCTTCCACTGTGATTTTCCCGTCGTGAATTTTGTTTTCAAAGTCAGATGTCACATGCAGCGCAATCAGATCGATCACGCTGGGATGATACTGCTTTCCAATCGCATCAAAAGCTTTCGTGATCGCAGCCGTGATTTTTCCGATCGAAAACTCCACAACGCCGCCATCGCGTTTGATAACCTGATACATATGTATTGCCCTCCGAGATATTCTGCTGATAACGTGATAAAAAACGTCCGTCTAACGCGGAGCATAAGAAAAGTTACCACATCGGCAAATCAATGTCAATATGTTGATTTTCGATTTCATGTGTTACACTATATATTGATGAATTACTGTGTCATTCCATAATCGGCATGCCTTGAAATTCCTGACTTTCTGACCCGGAAGGCAGAAGTTTTGCAGGAAAATCAGTGTGTCCCGCATCCTGTATGCGGAACCATGCCTGAGCTGTCTGCATCCACGCAAAAAGAAAACGGAGCCCTGCAGGCTCCGCTTGCGTCATGCTCAGTGTACCAGTTTCGGTTCATGGTATTCAGCGTTTTCATCATACCGCACGGATTCCGGTGGTGTTTCCAGTTCTTCCGGATGCTCCAGGAAATGTTCCATATCCGCAAAGAACCCGGCATAATGAGCACCGGAACACACACGTTCGTCTGCTGTAATCCCGATCGGCAGGAACCGCTTCATCCGGATGGATCCATGATCCATCACCGCCTTGCGCTCCAGCAGGCCCATACCGAAAAACAAACTGGTATTGCCGAAATTATAGATATGATGATTCACATGGTGCAGACCAATGGACGCATTGTTCGTAATGAACATACCCGTGTAGAACGGAAGCTCATCCAGGAACGCACCCGGGCACAGGCCATAGCGGTCCAGAAGACGAACCAGGGCCACAATCACAGTCGGAAGTCCAGGTATCGCCAGCACACCGGCTGCCAGCTTGTCCACAAACGTCTTGTTCTCCACCCCGCGGCCCTTCTCCACAGCTGCATTCATCCGGTCCCTGACATCATATATGGTGTCCGTAGGATCGAACTTGATTTTCACCACGGTTTCACCACAGTCCGGGTCCTGAGGATCCTTGAGCATGGTAAAAGCCACCGTGCAGTTCTTTCTGGAGTAGTACTGCTTGTTCATGATAAACCGGTTCACTTCAGGATGCTGGCTGACTGTGCGCACATAGGCTGCAATGATCACCTGCATGAAAGTGACCTTCTCATCTTTCTGCATCTGTGCAGCAATATACCGGGTCAGCAGTTCATAATCCACGGAATGCTGCAGGAATACCTGCGCATCACACCGCATGGGCATGAGATAAGGGGTTATCTGTACAATAGGGTCAATATTCTTGATCCGACGACCGTCGGGTCTGAATCCGAACACACGCAATCATCCTTTCCTGTGTTCCTCGGCAGCGAAAAATAAAAAAATAAAGCCGTATAAAAAACGCACTGCCGTTTTTCATTATGGCGTTGCCGGCATGGATTGTCAAGCAAGTACAGGCAATCGTCAGACAATTTCTGCATTGCTGACGGTTACAGTCCGAGCATTCCCATGCGTTCCTCTGCCCGTGGCATACGCTCTGTCCATACAGAATGCTGTGCTTTTACACAGGATTCAGCTCTGTCAGATGATTCTCAAGCTTTCCCGGACATGGTATAATCCTTTCCTGTAACCGCAAGTAAAGGAGACTGAGGATGGATCAGCTTGAAGCCGTAGTGGATGCCACACTCTTCCGGAATGACCAGAACGGATACAGCGTGATCCGCGCAACAGCCGGCCGCAGCCACTGCTTTGTTGTCGGGACGTTCCCGGAACTGGTCGCCGGCGAACAGGCAATCTTTACGGGAGAATGGACCGAGCACCCCCGGTATGGAAAACAGTTCCGCGCCGAAGCCATTCAGATCCTGAAGCCGACATCCGTGCTCGGGATCCGGCGCTTTCTGTCCTCCGGTCTGATCCGCGGAATCGGTCCCAAGGCCGCCCGGCAGATTGTCGAAGCCTTCGGTGAAGACACACTGGAAGTGCTTTCGGAGCACCCTGAGCGTCTGTTGGAACTCAAGGGGTTCGGCAAGGCACGCGTTAAGATGATCACGGAATCCTTTCAGCAGCAGCTGTATATCCGTGAATCCATGGTCTACCTTCAGTCTCTGGGAATCCAGCCGGCCATGGCCGCAAAGATCAGCCAGTTCTATGGTGAGGCCACAAGGACCTCCATTCAGACCAATCCGTATTGTCTCTGTACAGATATAGAGAACTTCGGTTTTCCCGCTGCGGACCGGATCGCCGCAACACTGGGCTTTCCGAAGGATGCACCCCAGCGACTGCAGTCCGCTCTGGTGTACACGCTCATGAACGCTGCTGTTTCCAGTGGTCACTGTTACCTGCCCGCACAGCTTCTGCTTCAGGAAGCCGCACGCCTGACCCAGGTGTCGCAGGAGCTGATCCGTGTACAGATGCAGTCCCTGGTTCTCTCGCGCAGACTGATTCAGGAGACCGACGATGAGGAAACCAGAGTCTATCTTCCGGAATATTACCTGGCAGAGGAAGAAGTCTGTGACAGACTGCGGCTGCTTGTCGAGCAGGCTCCGCGAAGCAACCGTGCACTCAAGCAGAAAGCCCTGGAACAGTTTGAACGCACAGAACAGATCCGGTTCTCTCCCCTGCAGCGCGATGCCATTCTCTGCGCTCTTGAACTGGGCACACTGATCATTACGGGCGGCCCCGGCACCGGTAAAACCACCATTATCAACTGCATTATTACACTTCTCTCTCACAAAGGCGGCGTCATGCTGTGCGCACCAACCGGGCGTGCTGCCAAGCGCATGACCGAAGCCACAGGAGTCGAGGCCAAAACCATACACCGGCTGCTGGAGTATAACGGTGAGGAAAACGCTTTTCTTCATGATGACGGCAGTCCGCTGAAGGCTTCATGCATCATCTGTGATGAAACCTCCATGGTAGACCTGATGCTCATGCGCGCACTGCTCCGGGCGATCCGTCCCGGCACGCGTCTGATCCTGGTCGGAGACGCAGACCAGTTGCCCAGCGTCGGGGCCGGCAACGTTCTCGGTGATCTTCTGCGCTCCTCGGTCATCCCGTCCGTCAGGCTCACCGATATTTTCCGACAGCAGGCGGAAAGCCAGATCGTCATCAACGCACACCGGATCAACCACGGTGAAATGCCTGTACTCAATGCCCGGCAGTCTGATTTCTTCTTTGAACGTCAGCTCAGTGCATCCGCCTGCGCACAGTCCATTGTCCGCCTCGTACAGCAGCGTCTGCCGGACTTCATGCACTACACGGATGCCGAGCGGCTCAGATCCATCCAGGTACTCGCTCCGCAGAAAAACGGGGATACCGGCGTACACACCCTCAACACACTGCTGCAGAATGCTCTGAACCCGCCTGATGGCCAGCCATCCCTCACCTGGTCGGATACAGTATTCCGGGAAGGCGATAAGGTCATGCAGACCAGAAATAATTATCTTCTCGAATGGGTTCGGGAGGACGAAACCGGGACCGGTATTTTCAATGGCGACCTGGGTATCATCGAAGAAATCGACGAACAGGAGAATACCCTGACTGTCCGTTTCGATGACGACCGGACAGCCGTGTATACAAGCGCTGAAATGGATAATCTGGACCTGGCCTACTGTATGAGCGTGCACAAGGCTCAGGGAAGCGAGTTTCCGGTACTCGTCATGCCGGTCTGTGCCTGTCCCTATCCGCTGCAGACAAGGAATCTGTTCTATACCGCACTGACCCGCGCACAGAAACTTGTAGTCCTTGTCGGTGATGAAGCCATTATTGCGCACATGGTCCAGAATGATCACGTAAGCCATCGCTATACAACCCTGGCCGAGCGCCTGTATCAGGCTCTGAGCCAGAGTTTCAGCGGGTAAAATGCAAAAAAACATGTCAGGGTCTTGCCAAGGAGGAATGCTCGATGTATAAAGGAAATCTGGTCCGTCTCCGTGCCTTTGAGCAGGAGGACCTGGAGGCCAACCATCAGTACGTCAATGATGCCGAAACTGCGCTGGCCATGCTGCGTGGGTTTCCATTGCCTGCATCCTTCTCAGACGAGCAGCAGTGGCTTTCCCAGCAGACCAGTTACACACACGGTGAGTATCAGTTTGCGATTGAGAACATGGACGGTGTCATGGTCGGACGCTGTGGCCTGACCAAGATCGACTGGAAGAACCGGTCTGCCGATGCCGGTATCATGATCGGCGCGCCCTGGCGGGGCAAAGGATACGGCACGGATGCCATGCGTGTTCTGTGCGACTTCAGTTTCCGTCAGATGAACATCCATCATCTCAAGGTTGCCGTGCTTGCCTTCAACGAAGCTGCCATCCGCTGTTATCTCCGTTGCGGTTTCAGGAAAGAAGGCGTCCTGCGCGAAGACGTTTTCCGAAACGGCCGGTATACCGATGTCGTACTGCTCGGAATTCTTGAGGAAGAATGGAAACCTCAGGCCCAGGCCTGAACCAATGTCTGTGATTCTTTGACACGGGAGGATATCTATGCAAGGCCATTCCAATATCATTGTGACCAAGTTCGGCGGGAGCTCTCTGGCAGATGCCACTCAGTTCCGCAAGGTCCGGGAGATACTCATCAGTAACCCTGCACGCCGCTATGTCGTACCTTCTGCGCCTGGCCGGAGGTTTGACGGGGATACCAAGGTCACAGACCTTCTGTATCAGTGCTGTCACGCTGTGCACGACGGCGGGGATCTCGAGACCCCCTTTAATCTGATGCGCAAGCGTTTTCTGGATATCCGGGATGAACTCGGGCTGTCACTGGACCTGGAAAAAGAGCTTGATCACATTCATGAGAAAATGCTTGCCGGAGCCGATGCAGACTACTGTGCAAGTCGTGGCGAGTACCTCAATGGTATGCTCCTTGCCGATTTTCTGGGCTGGCGGTTCATGGATGCCGCCAAGGTCGTATTCTTCAGAGCGGACAATACACTGGATTCTGAAAAGACCAATGTTGTCATGATGGCGCTCCTCGCGGATGATCAGCCTACGGTCATTCCCGGGTTTTACGGGATCGCCGCCTCCGGCAGAGTCCACACATTCTCCCGTGGTGGCAGTGATATCACCGGCGCAATCGTGGCAAGAGCGGTCCGTGCACAGACCTATGAAAACTGGACCGATGTTTCCGGTTTTCTCATGGCTGACCCGCGTATTGTGGAGCATCCTCAGGAAATCAGCCGGATCACCTATGCCGAGCTCAGAGAGCTCAGTTACATGGGTGCTTCCGTACTCCACGAGGATGCCATGTTCCCCGTGCACAAGGTCGGGATCCCGACCATCATCCGTAACACCAATCATCCCGAGCACGAAGGCACACTCATCAGCCTGACGCTCCCGGTTGAACCTACAGAACCCACCATTACCGGTATTGCCGGTCGGAAAGGCTTCAGTGTCGTGGCAGTGGAAAAAGCCATGATGAATGCCGAGATCGGTTTCGGCCGGAAAGTTCTTCAGATCTTTGAAGAATGCGGTATTTCCTTTGAACACATGCCCTCCGGCATTGACTCGCTCAGTGTGGTCGTCGCCGCTGATGCACTCGCACCTTACCGTGAGGAAATCGTCCGGCGCATTGCTGAAACGGTGGAACCGGATTCGCTGACCATTCACGATCACATGTCCATTATTGCCACGGTCGGACGCGGCATGGTATCCAACTGCGGTACCGCAGCCCGCCTCTTCTCTGCCATGAGCCGGGCCAACATCAATGTACGCATGATTGACCAGGGCTCCAGCGAGCTTTCCATTATCGTCGGCGTTGATGATCAGGACTTCGAAAAAACGATCCGTGCAATCTATCACGAGTTTGTCGGCTGAGCATGCCAGACCATCCCCCTCTGTCAGGCTCACATCGAAATGTTTGGAGATCCGCCATGCAGAATCCATTTCAGGGAACGCAGTCCAGACCGCCCTATCCGGCCGGACAGACACAGCCGGGCATGACCGGCACCGGAATGCCGCCTTACCCGCCGGTACCTCAGGGCGGGGTTCCTTACCGGCAGATGCCAGGTACTCAACAGATGCCGGGTGCCCAGCAGATGCCGGGCACTCAACAGATGCCGGGCACTCAACAGATGCCCAACCCGGGCTGGATGCCTCCCGTTCAGGGACAGCAGCCTACCGGGTTCATCCCTTCCCAGCCGCAGGACAT
>ONWQ01000528.1 GCA_900321565.1 uncultured Eubacteriales bacterium | reverse complement strand
TGACCAGACCGCTCAGGGATTCACTGGCCGCCCGGAAGATATCCCGGTCCGAGGACTCGGTATCACAGATCAGTCCGATTACAATCCCGTCCGCTTCCTCGCGCACGGCTTCAATCAGTTCAGTCAGCTGATTGGTGATATAGTCAAACCCATAGATCAGAAGCGTTTTTCCACGCATCAGACCGCTGCGCGGCAGTCGCTCCAGTGCACTGCGCCACTGTCCGATCTCATCCTCGTAGGCTGTTGCCGTGGCTTCCTGGTAGGATGTGAGTACCAGGGAAACATCATCATACTTGGCCTGGGTGCGCCGGTTGGCAAACTGCACTGCTTCCCTGGGCAGCAGGTTCAGCCGTGCGTTCTGAAACAGGTTGATTTCCTCAGTCACCTTCCGTGCCAGTCCCGGCTGGGCCACAGAATCCCGGTAATACCTCAGATTCTCACGCTCATGGTGCAGAATCCGGCTGATCATCATGGTCTGGCCATCCGCTGATACGGGTTTTCTGTGTCCGAACCCAGTCAGTTCCCGGACCTCGCGGACCAGGGATGCCGGGGAAAAGATGCTCAGGCCAAAAAAGCCGTGTTCCGGGAGTGCTCGTACGATCTCCTGCTCACAGGCCAGGGTAAACGAGTCCGGGACCAGGATCACGGGCTGTGCATGCCCGCTAAGTTCCTTCAGAAGACTCGGGATCAGTCCGGGTGCCCGGGTGGTAACGATACGTAAGGCTGTCTGCATGGTCTTCAGCCTCCTGTTCTTTGCACATGTTCCGTTTCCATATTACTACGCACACAGGGTTTGTGCAACGATGGACCGCATCAGAAAAGCCCATGACGCTCGTCATGGGTCAGCTTTCAGTGTCTGCAGTCTTAATCCATCCGGAACATCAGCTGCAGTTTGGGCTGCGCGCCGGTCTCAGGGTCCATGACCAGGTCCAGCACGTCCTGCATATAGTCGTTCCATTTGTCAACGATCGGGCTCTGCGCCTGCGTCTTTTCGGCAAATGCAATTCCCTTCTCGCACTCATAGTAGCCGAACACATCCCGGCCATCACTCCAGATGGTATAGTTGCATATCCCGGCTTCCTTGAGCAGTGCTAGCATTTCAGGCCAGATCTCGTCATGGCGGCGTTTGTATTCCGCCTGCATACCGGGCTTGATGCGTCCTTTCCAGGCAAAGCGTTCCATAGTCATTCCTCCTCTGTTATCTCTTTCTGGGCGCACAGGACGCGCGCTCCATGAGTTCCCATGCCATGATCTCGTGTTTCTTTTCACCGCTGATGAGCAGTTCCACCGCCTGGGCTCCGGTCTGCTGCTGGTGCGTATTGATACTGGTCAGGGCCGGATACAGGTACGGCGCACAGAACAGGTCATCGCACCCGATCACGGACATATCATCCGGAACCCGGATCCCGTGCTCTCTGAGCGATTCAAGGCAACCCATGGCGACCAGATCATTCAGTCCGATAATCGCAGTCGGCCAGTATTCGGGCTTGAGGCTCTCAAGCAATTCGTCCGTTGCTTCCTTCCCGGTTTCCGCAGTCGCCCTTCCATAAACGCGGTAAGACGAGATATGCGGGAGTTTTGCATCCCGGAGTCCTTCCAGATAGCCGACGTCCCGGCGTCTCGGATCACGGTCTTCCTCGACACCACCGATCAGTGCGATCCGCTCATGCCCCATGCCTGTAAGGTAGCCGACAATCGCGCGCATCATGGATGCATTGTCATAGGCCACAGACGGGAAATCGTACCATGGTGGCACGCACCCGATGAGTACCACCGGCATGGCACGCTGCAGAGCCTTGAGTGTCTCGTGTACCCGTTCATCATGGTCCGGAGGCACGTATTCCACACATACGATCAGTCCGTCAAGCCTGCGCTCGGTCAGCATGGCTGCAGGGTTGTATGCGTCCGTATCCAGGCTTGCCCAGGAAAACAGACTCATGGTATAGCCAAACTTCCGTGCTTCCTCCTGTGCACCGGCAAAAATCATGGCATAATGCGGATTCAGCAGTTTGGGAAGGATAATGCCCAGAGAATGTGTAATCTTGCTGGTCAGCCCGCGGGCAATGGAACTGGGTGTATAGTTGAAGCGGTCAATGACCTTGCGGACTTTCTCGCGTGTCGCTTCGGAAACATTGGTTTCCCCGCGCAGCACCCGGGAAACAGTGGCTATGGATACACCGGCTTCAGACGCAATATCATAGATTGTCACATTCTCACTGATCATGGAATACCTCCCTTCTCAGAGGATCAAAACGCACATGTAAGCGCTATCATTATGCATGATCCCCTGGAAAAGTTCAAGAGGAAATTTACCAATATCAGATTTTTCTTATTGAACAGCAGAAGTCTTATATTTGTACGTTTCATCTTTACGGTTCTGTAACGCACATTCTTGCATGTGTCAGAAAGTCCGATTTATAAGGTTTTCCACGGATCGCCTCCATGCTCACGTTTCCTGTATTGAAACGGAATACTGCCCGACCGGATCCGGTTGAAAAAAAATTACGGAAAATCCAGGATTACATATTGACATGTGGGATGTAGGAAATGTAAAATGTAAGCGCTAACATTGACATGAAGTTCATACAGGCAGGTGATCATTCAATGCAGGAAACTTATCGTCAGACGGCGGACCGTGTATTGGCCATGCTGCAGCGTGCAGACGGCAATGACCCCTCCCGCGGTCATCTGACCATGAACAACTGGGAATGGCCCACGGGTGTGGCGCTGTACGGAATCTATAAGACTTACCAGCAGAGCGGTGACAAATCCATTCTGGACTATCTGACCGGCTGGTATGATGACATGCTCTCCCGGGAAAAGCAGCCGCACAGGAATGTGAATACGGTAGCCCCGGTCCTGACACTGACCTGTCTGTGGGAGGAAACCAGAAATGAACGGTATCTTCCCGTGATCGAAAGCTGGATTGACTGGGTCATGAAGGAAATGCCGAGGACCGAGTATGGCGGACTGCAGCACTGCACCGTCTGGAACCGGCATTATCAGCAGCTCTGGTGCGATACCCTGTTTATGGTCTGCCTTTTCCTGGCCAAGGCCGGCATGGTACTGAACCGTCCTGAGCTCGTGGAGGAAGCAGAGTACCAGTTCCTGATGCATATCCGTTACCTGCAGAACAAGGTGAACGGCCTGTTCTATCACGGATGGACCTTTGACCGCAGGCACAATTTTGCGGAAGCATTCTGGGCCAGAGGCAATGCCTGGTTCACCGCCTCCGCCATTGAACTGTATGATATCACCCACCGCGAGAATGCAGCCATGCGCATGATCCACAGCGCGTGGCTTGACCAGGTCCTGGCGCTCTGGAAATATCAGCGGGTCAACGGACTGTACACGACACTGATCAATGTGGAGGAAACCTATACAGAGACCAGTGCAACGGCTGCCATCGCCTACGGTGTGCTCAAGGGTGTACGCCTCGGCTGGCTGCCGCAGGAACCATACCAGCAGATGGGCATGCTTTCAGCAGAAGCCGTGCTGGGACAGATCGATGAGACCGGTGCTGTTCAGGGTGTCTCCGGCGGTACCGGCATGGGTCATGATCTGCAGCATTATAAGGATATCATTGTGACACCGACAGCCTATGGCCAGGGCCTGACCTTCCTGATGCTGACGGAACTGATGATCCGCGACTGACAGAGGATCTCATCTTCACTGTATACAAACCGGAGTAAGAAAGGAGCGGATACTGCGTGACCACGAAAACAGTCACGAACGGTACAAACCCGGTACCGAAGAAACACAGTTACTGGTCCAAGCTGGGAATGGACCTGATCAAGAACAAATGGCTGTATATCATGCTGATTCCCGGTGTGATCTATTTTCTGGTCTTCAAGTACCTTCCCATGTGGGGCGTCATCATTGGCTTTGAGGACTATTCACCATTCCTCGGTCCGTTCAAGAGTGCATGGAAGGGACTGTACTGGTTCCAGAAATTCTTCTCTACCAAGAAATGGATCGACTACCTGAGCAATACCCTGATCCTTTCCTTCATGAGCATTGTCTTTACCTTCCCTGCACCGATTATTCTGGCGCTGATGCTCAATGAAGTCCGGAGCATGAGATACAAGAAGCTGACGCAGACCCTGCTGTACATGCCGCATTTCATCTCCATCGTGATTGTGGTTTCCATTACCTATGTTATCTTCGGTACGGACGGCATTATCTACAAGCTGACCGCACAGATGCTGGGACATAAGGTTGACTTCCTCGGCGATCCGGGCATATTCCGCTGGATGATTGTCGGTCAGTCCATCTGGAAGGAAACCGGATGGGGCACCATTATCTTCCTGGCCGCACTGACCAATGTGGATACACAGCTCTACGAAGCCGCCATGATCGACGGTGCCAACCGTATGCAGCGCCTGTGGCACATTACACTGCCGGCCATCCGCTCCACCATCGTCCTGATGCTGATCCTGCGCATGGGCAGTGTTCTGGATACAGGCTATGAACACCTGATCCTGATGTCCAACGCCATGAACCGCTCCGTTTCACAGACACTGGACGTGTTTGTCTATCAGAACGGTATTGTGAACGGCCAGCTGTCGTATACCACCGCAGTCGGTCTCATGAAGAGTCTGGTATCCCTGATACTGGTCATCACATCCAATAAGATTGCACATGCCCTGGGTGAAGAGGGACTCTATTAAGGAAGGAGACGAGAAAAAATGGCAAAGAGAAAGATTGACCAGGCAACGGTTGAACTGAACGGAAAAACCATTACGATCGGCTCCGGTCCCGTTGGTGTATACCGGACAACCGGCAGTATCATCTTTGATGTCATCAACTATCTGATCATCGGTCTGGCCGCCTTTACCACGGTCATGCCCATCATTTACATCATCTGCAACTCCTTTGCTACCGAGCTGGAACTGCAGACCCGTCCCATGTTCGTGATCCCTGAGGTATGGTCACTGGACGCTTACAAGTACATCTTCGCCTCCAGCAAACT
>ONWQ01000535.1 GCA_900321565.1 uncultured Eubacteriales bacterium | reverse complement strand
TAAAAACTGGATTCCGGTATAAACTGCAAGCATGACAAGCGCCCACCATGAGAGCTTTTTTGCATACTTAAACATACGATAAAGATAAAACAACGAGAAGAAAGCACCCATCCCGGTGATAAGAGTGGAAGAGACATAGGACCTACCAATGGATGACATGTAGCTGAGCCGCTGTGCCAAATCAGCGCTCTCATAGCTGCGAAAAAAGCTTTCCGGTAAATGGAACACACGGGAATACACAGCGTTTTGGAGATCATAACCAATATGGCTCCCAATGCGGTACTCGCTCAGCTTTTTTACCATGTCAAAGAACATATTGCCAAGCATAAATGTTGCTATTATGCCGCAAAACTGGGCCAATTCCCCAATATCTCCAAGCGGGATATATTCGTCGTAAATTTTTTGATTTAACGTTGGCAGAAGGATTCCAATAAGCGCTCCAGCTAGTCCAAGTAATGCGACCCATTTAAAATCTGATCGGCGTATACTTTTCGCACCAAAAGCAAGTAGGTCTTTCTTTGACAAAGATTTTGACGGGAATTTTCGGCCAATAACCCATGCTTTTGGATTAATCTTTTCAGATATACCCTTTGTCAGACGCTCATGTTTTCCACTGTCGCCGTAATAAATAATATAGTGTTCCTGCCCATGAGGAACACATGCAACTGGTATATCATCCAAGTTGCCAACAATCGTTCCGCAGTCTTTCCGATACCACCCCTGTTCCAGAACGACACTCCTGCACAGGAAATGAGAGGCGCTTGCAATTTGTGGAACAGTAATTTTGTTTTTGGATAAGTAAATGCACTTCTCTTCATCCAGAATTGAAATACCTGTTTTTCTGCAAGCAAAAGATACTGCTCGGTATAAAGGATCATTGCCTGAAACGTGGTCTTCATTTGACTCAAAAGCTTGCTTGATAATCCCATAATTGGCAATATCCATCTCCGGCTTTTGCTTATTTCCAAGGTCGAGGAATACATGATCTTTCAGAGATTCTTTCTTATAAAAATCGACAATACTCTGTTCAAAGCCCTCAACTTTGTAATTCTGCAGGCCTGCGTTTCTGGCAAAATTCTTTTCCAGTGCACTTGTCCATGGATAATAGTTTAATTCGGCATCATCACGTGGTATCAAGATGAAACGCCATTCCTTGTACTCAGCATCCTTATATGCAAAGGATGGGATCAGATGTCCTTCCCCCACCTCGCAAAGCAATCGCCGGAGATAAGGCTTTCCTTCTTTTAATGGTGCAATAAAGACAAAAACTGATCCTTTCTGTACTCTGAATGCTTCGCGTTGGTTATCTGTGATAAACAGATCTGTTCCATAGAGGTGTATAATCTCATGTATTGTGCCCATCCTCACACCTCCAGTTAAAGTGATTGGACGAAGTTTTTATAGTATCCCTCTTCGTCCTTCAAGCTTCTGTGCGTACCACGTTGAACAATCTTTCCCTGGTTCATTACAATGATCTGATTGCAATCCCGGATTGCGCTCAATCTGTGCGCGACGATAACACAAGTACAACCACGTCGTTTAATGTTATCGAGGATTTGTTTCTCTATAATGGGATCAAGTGCACTTGTCGCTTCATCCATAATCAGAATTGTGGGTTTTACAGCAAGCGCACGCGCAATTTCCAAGCGCTGACGTTGACCGCCCGAAACATTGCTTGCCCCCTCGGAAAGTTGATAATCATACCCGTCTTTTTGCCGCATAATAAAGTCGTGAATACAGGCATCCTTTGCTGCTTCGATCATGTCTTCTTCCAGCACAGCAGGATTCCACATTGTCAGATTGTCTCGAATAGACCCAGCAAACAATACAATATTCTGGCTAACAGTTGAAATGCTGGCGTTGAGAACTTCTGTAGAGATTTCCGTAATCGGTTGTCCATCTGCCAGTATTTCACCACTCCACGGCCTATAAAGGCCGCTAACCATTTTTGAAACCGTTGATTTCCCGCAACCTGACGCTCCGACAAAGGCAATGGATTCTCCACTTCCAAGATGAAAGCTGAAATTCTCCACCAGCGGGGGCTTAAGCATACTATAACCGAAGCTTACATCACGCAGTTCAAGGTCGCCGCTGAGTTTGCTCCGCATAGTCTTTTTTTGATTATTATCGTCATAGCGCTCATCCTCAGCATAATTGTTGATATCTTCAACTCGGCTGATATCTGCTTTTAATTTTTGAATTTTCTGGATAAAGCCAACTAACTGGTTTACCGGTTCTGCAAAAGAGTCAAACAGAGAATTAAAAGCCAGCAACATACCTAGCGTTAATTCTCCCCGGATAACAAGAATACCACCGACAAGGAGGAAAAGAGCATCGGTCACTTTTCCGGCAGCATCTGGAATGGCACCGGTAATTTGTTGATACTTATTCAGATCCTGTTCGTGATTCGCCTGCTTTGCCTGAAAGCCAAGAATTCTATTAGTATACTCTGTTTCTGCGCCGGACGCTTTTATGGTGTCCGTTATACTTAATCCTGCGCATACTGCGGCGTATAATTTACCCCCACTTATCTGGAGCTTCATTGTTGTGCCGGAAATAAAGGTGTTACTAATGAAAACAGCCGCTAGACAGATCAAAATATCAAGCATGCCTACTGCTGTCATGATAGGGCTATAGAAAATAAGCACTGCAAGATAGAACAATGCCACCATGATATTCAAAACCGTTTCGGCAAGCTCTCCAGCGAGAAAATCATTTACATTGGTGTTGCTTTCCATGCGCTCAACCAAATCACCTGCATAGCGCTGGTCAAAAAAGCTGACTGGCAGTCGCAGCATATGCCTCAAAAATCCATAACCGGATACCATCGTCATCTTTGAGCTTAGCCTCTGTAAAACCAGGCTTCGATAAAACGATAGACCCACCTTGAGCAATACCAGCGCACCCATGAACACTAACAGTTTTGTGAGCCAGTCCGTATAGCCTGCTACCAGAATATCGTCCATGAAAATCTGTGACAATACTGGCAGTACCAGTCCCGGGAAAACCAGCAGTAGCCCAATATAAACCAGCTTGAACAATACGCCATATTGTCCTTTTAACCGTGCTTTGATATAGGTGAAGGTTGTCCCCTTTTTCTTTTCCTTCTGAAAACCCTCTGCAGGCTTGAAGGTCAAAACAATACCCGTAAAACCGTCAT
>ONWQ01000488.1 GCA_900321565.1 uncultured Eubacteriales bacterium | reverse complement strand
TGCACAGCTTGTTGCAAGGAAAAGTTTCCGACTTTGGCCCCACTGTCCGAAGCCGGTGATACGCACCTGTTTGTTGCATAATCATCAGATGTCTTGTGAGCCTCAACTACCCATTTTCATGGGATTTCCCGTGATAGTCTCACATTTGAGTTTCACGGATTAAGATAGCAGATCAATTTGCTGCCTCAAACCGAGCTATTGGTTTTTGTTGTTTGGGAGCTTGGAACTCATTCATATTGCCAGAACATATCTAATTTGCTCTTCCGTAATTGCATCCTTGTTCCTTGGCAATATGGAATTCCACTTGCATTCTTTAACAAACAGTTCTTGGCACATACCGTTGATATCTTTTCCTTTCGCCATACTATGGATTGTGTATGAGATGAAATCATCCACATATGAGTGAAGGTTTTCTATCAAAAGTGGCAAATAAGGCATTTTACTCCCATTATGGATGATAAGATTTCTGTTCCTATAAATTCGCATTATTTGCCAGCGGACTCGTTCGGCATGTTTTTCAACAAAAGAGTGTATCTTAGCCGGGGTCCCTAACACATTATAATAGTAATCTATCCGTTCTCTTAATAAGGGGAAATCACCACATGACATCAAAACAGATTGACGATTAGGCGCATTCTTATCCAACAGCGTGAACTCACAAACCAGCCGTACAATTTCTGATTCAGCAGTTTCCATACCAACAATATTGGTATAAATAGTCTCGCTATAATTCTTAATGTCATCGGCCAACTGTTTAAACAAGGAGTAAATGTACTTCTGTTTAAGCAGTGGTACCAAGTACATGCAAATTTGTTGGATTCGATCCGATGTATGTTTGTTGCTAATGTCAAGGACCGACTCAAATATAGCCCACAGATCAAGTAACTGGTTTTCCTCAGATATACTGTCCATTGAGTGTGAGTGATATTGAATTGCGCCTATTATTGCTATGTAATCCCTATAGCTTTCGTCTTCGACTATCTTTTTAATGGCATTATCTACAACCTCCATACTTTCGGAGATACGTCTTGCCGAAGGCATTTTTGTGTGTTCAACAGGTCGCACCTCTCGCCTTACCTGATATGAACGATTTTTATCAAAAACTCCACATTTCGCACTGCGAATTCGATATCTATAGGTGTGATCATAAAGCCGATACACTGCTGAGTTCATTTCTATGAGATTCACGGCACTTTCTGCAGCATCAAACGGGTCACGTGCTTTTCTATGTACTATTAGAAAAGCCTCATCCGATTTACGATTTGCAAAATAATTGTCCGCCTTACTCTCGATAGGCTCAGGCAATTCCTCAACGCATTCAAGACCATCAATGTACGCTACGACCTTTTCAATTTTCTGTCTCTTACCTTTGAAAACAACATCATAATCTTTGATTGTAAAATCGAAAAATGAGAAGAACTCATCTATCCTGTTTGTGGAATCAACAGTCGTTATAGGCTCCCAAAACAGGTTATTCATAACCATATAGATATATCGCAGAGTATATCCGTTGTTCATCAACTCAGTTAACAATGATTTTGTGAGGCGAAACAGTTTCTGTTGATTCTCAGTTTTGTTCTCCTTTATTATCGTAACAATCTGGTCGTGAAGAAGCGTAAAATATTCGTTCTGATTAAAAAAGAGCTGATTCAGTGCGGTAGCAATATTCTTCAGATCATAATACCCAATATCAGATACTTTGCTGCATGGAATATATTTCTCATTCTGGTATTTCACGAAATAGCTGATAGGATGGTTTTCCTCCTGAAACACCGGATCTTTTTTTAATTCTGAATAGAGTTCCTCCATAATTGGCTTCAGAGTTCCTTCAGGAACCCCATTATATTCAATTCCGTTAATTGCACTCATTGCGTCCAAGCATAGAAAATGGCTGTTTAGTGTTGAAATTCGATTTGAAGGAATCGAATAATCAAAAAGCAGTTCATTGACTAATTGTGAGAAGAACAGCAGATTTGTACAATCTGTAATATTGGACCATTGTTCTAGCTTGCCTCTTTTCAACTTGCTCCTCCTCCGCGATTTTTATGCTATTACTTTAATGGGCCTTACAATAGTTCACTACCAGGCGTGATCCAGCCGTTACTGAGAGAGCTTAGCAATTCGTTTCATTGTGAAACGGATTATAGCTTGTCTTTCCCCAGTTCTGCCGGAATATTGCGCCCGCCATAAAGAATACGGAGGATCTGCACCGTGCCACGCTCCTTCGCTACGTGGTAGATCACACAATAGCTGTTAACTGTTACCATCCGTATCGTCTTCGTCGCTTCAAAACCCAAGTCGAGGACTTTGTATCGCTCCGGCAACTCGGACAAGGACAGGATCTCCCGCTCGATGCAATCCAACTGTCGGTCAGCGTTGATTCTGGAATGCAGCGCAAAGGCGATATACTCATATATGCTGCGAAGATCCGTCCTGGCCTGGTCGGTCATTTCGACAACATAGCTCATAAGCGGTATTCCTCGCGCAGTTCAGCAAACACGTCAGCGGCCGGCGTCACACGCCCGTCTGCAACAT
>ONWQ01000489.1 GCA_900321565.1 uncultured Eubacteriales bacterium | reverse complement strand
AGTGCGTTACCCGAAAGAAACACATAGTGATTTCCCGGCTTCCCTGAGGCGGTTTCTGTAGCTTTGCAGATAAAGTCGTCTTCCATATCAATCCCTGTATAGGAGACGCCTTTTGTTGCGCTGCCAAGGTAGAATGTGTACTCACCGGTACCGCAGCCGACATCGAGGACCTTCATGCCGCTTCTGATACCGAGCTTTTCAATGGTATAGGGAAGCAGATCCTGGTTCATGATCATCATGCGCGTTTTTTCCAGGTATTCCTGGTTCTGATAGCGGACCTAGTCAGTTCCTCTCGATTTCACATGATATGCAGCCGTTACTTATTTTATAAATATTCCGAGGTATAATATATTCCGTCTGCAATGGTGTAAATCAATCCTCAACACGCTGCTTCCAATAAATTCAATATAACAGTATATAAACCTATGATCTAAAAATGTCAAGAAGAGCGTATTGTATTTTATACTGTTTTATACAATAAATGATGCTTACAAAGGAACAGAATAACGACAGATCATGAAAAGGCACTCTTGTGTGAGATCTGTAAGGTTTGATGTTGACTCAGCCGCATTGAGCATAGTCCTGTGGCCGTTAGCACTTTTGGAGACAGAAAGAAAAGCTTTTGTGTATTTACGGTGCAGTCTTGCTGCTAAAGTGAACCGTACTCTGGCTGGAACGCATTGGCAATATTCCCAGTCGGATGGTTACGATGGTACCTCTGCCTATGGAGCTCTGAATGTGGATGCCAAATTTTCTCCCATAGCATAATTGAATCCGGTCCTGAATACTTTTCAATCCATATCCCTGACTGTTTTGCTGGAGAAGCATATCCGCTGCGTTCTGATCCATTCCGATTCCATTGTCACTGATGCTGAAGACAAGAGAATCATTTTCCTGTCTGCAGGTGATGATGATATGACCTTTCTGATCCGGTGTTTCGCGAATTCCATGGATGATGGAATTCTCCAGGATAGGCTGGAGAACCATATGCAGGATTATGACATTATTCAGTTCGGGTGCGACATCGATAGCATATGTGATACTATTGGCAAACCGCATGTTCTGAAGGTCCAGGTACAGACGCATCTGTTCCACTTCATCCCGGATACGGATATAGTCTTCACCATGATTAAGAGTAATCTTATAAAACCTGGACAGCTCCTGGATCGGGCGATAAATCTCCTGGTTTCCCTGATCAATTGCCTTCCAGTTGATCATATCCAGTGTGTTGTACAGGAAATGTGGGTTGATCTGGTAATTCAGAAGCTTCAGACGATCATCACGGCTTCGCAGAATGGAATATCCGAAAAAGGTCATGATTGTTAGAAGCAGAATGATTTCAACAAGGAACAGAACAAGCTGAATCAGACAGTTTTTGAGAACCGAGCTGAGAATACTGGACTGAGGTGTCAGATAAACAAGTGTCATATCAGATTCAGAAACATTCAGCGCAGCGCAGTAGAACCGTTCTTTCCCAATACTGATGGATTTGGGTATGGCTTGCCCATATTCCTCAAGGAGAGATTCTGCTCCAGAAACAGTATCTCCGCAAGTGGTCAGCAAAGATGCATTGGCTGCAAACAGATAACATGAGCTACGGTCATATACCAGACTGTTCCGGAGTATTTCCAGGCTGTTCTCCGGTGAAAGATCGATGCGGATAAAACCGGTTATATCCGTATAGCTCAATGGATTGATCAGTGGCTGAATGAAACAAAGACCATGATCTCCGGTGGTGTCTTTTGGAGCGTGTATGGTAAAGAATGTTTTAGAAGATGCATCATGTATATAATCCGGATACCATGCTTCGTCAGTGACAGATTCAAAGTCAAGAAATTCGCTACCATTTGGTATGATCATGGTTTGTGGCAGATAAAAATGAATACCGGCTATATCTTCGATGAACAGGTAGTTATTGATCAGGTTCCGAAGAGAAAGAATATTGTGGTTTATCTGCGCCCATTCTACGGGCATACCGGAAGAAGTCAGTACATCCTTCTGCAGAACGGAACTGATACTGAGCGTCTGAGCAAGGCTTCGTAATGTTCTGTAGTGCGATGAAATCTGCTCTTCTGCCTGGGATGCCATGCTCAGAATTACCCGCTGCGCTTCCTGCTGCTGATTGGAAAGAAAACGAATATTGACAAAAGCAGATATAGCCAGGAATGGAATGCTTGTGACGATGAGGACCAGCAGTAGCATTTTCCGGAAGCCCATTCCATAAGAAACAGCAGGTTTCCGTACCATTGCATGTCACCTCCTGAATTCAGATGGCGTTTTTCCGGTGTATTCCTTGAATTTTCGGGTAAAGTAGTCTGTATTATCAAAACCGACCAATACACCGACCTCGTTGACACGGTTCTTGGGATCCTGAAGCAGGATGATCGCCTTTTCCATTCTTACTTCATTTATGTATGAAGTGATGGCAGTACCGGTTGTTTTTTTGTACAGGCTTCCAACATAGTTCCTGGACAAATGCAATGCGTCAGCGATCTGGGCAACAGATAATTCAGGGTCAGCAAAGTGCGTGCTTACATATTGATGGATATTGCGGATATACACGCTCTCATCGGACTCCTGGTTTATTTCAGTACTCACTCTGGATACGTCCAGAATTGATATGGCTCTTTCAATTTCAGCAATGAATTCTTCAGGAACAACCGGCTTCTCGACAAAACTCAGGGCATGCAGTTTAAGAGCGGAACGATAGTATTCCAGCTCAGAATAGCCACTGATGAAAATGAAACGGACCTGTGGCAGGCATTCGATAATCTGCCGGCACATGTTCAGTCCGTCGATCCGGGGCATTCGTACATCGCTGATTACCAGATCGGGCTGAAAGGATCTTGCGATTCGGATCCCTTCCATTCCACTGGATGCTTTTTCAATACGGAAGACTTCAGGAAAAGATTTTGTGATCAGGCTTGAAATTCCATCTCTGGAGTAGGCTTCATCATCCACAACCAATAACCTGTACACACAGATCCCTCCTTTTTGAGTGATTATAGCATGAGGTTCCTGTTTCAGAAACAGACAAAAAATGTAGATTCTTTGCATATTATTTACCTGATTTTTCATTTTTCTTACAAAAGTGCGGATAATCATTACTTTTTTGGGGAGAAAGTTTTTCGCATGCTGAGTACAATAAATACAGATCAAAGATAACGGGAGGGATCAGGATGCACTTCCGTCTGCTTCGCAATCTGGGATATGATTTTAAACGCAACAAGGCGCTTCTGGTGATGATATTGCCTGTGATTGCGTACCTGCTCATATTTGCCTATGCACCTATGGTTGGTGCGGTCATTGCGTTCAAGTCATACAACTTTGCACTGGGCATCTTCAAGAGTCCATGGGTAGGTTTCAACAATTTCCGTTTCTTCTTCATGTCCGGTAAAGCATGGCAGGTGACCAAGAATACAGTATTGTATAATGCAGCCTTTATTATTACGCAGAATGTACTTGAAATCACGGTAGCCATATTTCTTTCTGAGATATCCGGACGTTACTTCAAGAAGTTCACGCAGGGTGCCATGTTTCTGCCGAACTTCATTTCCTGGGTTGTTGTGGGTGCCATCGCCTATAACCTTTTCAGTTACGATTTTGGCTTCATCAACAACATGCTGATTTCGATGGGAGCCCAGAAACTGGATGTATATACAAATGCTTCATACTGGCCATACATATTTGTTTTCCTAAGCGCCTGGAAACATGTAGGCTACGGTTCCATTGTTTACCTGGCAGCGATCACGGGTATCAGTTCTGAAATCTATGAAAGTGCAGCGCTCGATGGAGCAAACGAATGGCAGAAGATTTTCTATATTACTCTGCCGGGAATCAAGTCTACATTCTTTGTTCTGCTCATTCTTGCCATCGGGAATATTTTCCGTGGTAACTTTGATATGTTCTATCAGTTGGTCGGTAACAATGGTCTTCTGTACAATTCCACTGATGTCATCGACACGTATGTTTTCCGTTCACTTCTGACTACCTATGAGTTTGGTATGTCCTCAGCGATCGGACTGTACCAGTCTGTGCTCTGCTTTATCACACTTGTGGGGACAAACCTGATCATTCGCAGGCTCAGTCCTGAGAATGCCCTGTACTGAGGAGGCGTCCATCATGACAAGTAAGCCTGTCAAAATTCGTGTGACGCGAGACCGGAAAGCATTTAATATTATTGCTTACACCTTCATTATTCTGGTAACAATCGTATGTCTTCTTCCGTTCTGGCTTGTAATTGTAGGCTCCTTTACGGCTGAATCAGAGATCTTCTCGCGTGGATACTCCTTGTGGCCGAATGAGTTTTCTCTGGAAGCATACCAGCTGGCGTTCAAACGCCCGGATGAAGTATTTCAGGCCTATGGCATTACTGTATCCATCACAGTTCTCGGAACATTTCTGTCACTTCTGATGACAACCATGTGCGGTTATGCATTGCAGCGTGAGGATTTCAAAAGCCGGAATTTCTTCACAATGTTCATATTCTTTACCATGCTGTTCAATGGTGGCCTGGTTCCATGGTATCTTCTGATTACGAATTACCTTCATCTGAAAGATACATACTGGGTTATGATTCTGACAACCTTGATCAATGTCTATTACATTATTCTGATGAAGAATTTCATGAAGACTGTCCCCAAGGAGCTGATTGAGGCCGCCAAGATTGATGGCGCCGGCGAATTCTACATCTTTTTCAGGATTGTGATTCCGCTCGTCAAGCCTGCTTTGGCAAGTATCGGAATGTTTATTGCTCTTGGATATTGGAATGAATGGCGCACAGGCATGCTTTTCCTGCAGGATAAGAGGCTTTTTCCTCTTCAGTATTATCTGTATCGGCTGCTTAACAGTGTAGAGTTCCTTAAAAACTCGACCATGCTGGTGAGTGCAGAGATCTCTTCACTTTCATTCCCGAGTGAAAGCCTGAAACTGGCTATGACGGTGATTGCCACAGGTCCTATTGTCTGCCTGTACCCCTTCCTGCAGAAATACTTTGTGAAGGGGATTACCATCGGCGCTGTCAAGGGATAAAGTACGTCTTCTATTGCGTAAAGCGCAATAAATATGAGTTTCAAAGGAGGATTCACCCATGAAGAAAATCACCAAACTGCTTTGCCTGGTCCTTACACTGGCATTGCTCCTGCCGACTTTCAGTGTGTTTGCTGAAAGTGGCCCGACCGAAGTTATCTTCTACTTCCTTGGAGAGGAACTTGAAGACGACAAGGTAGTCATTGAAAAGATCAATGAGAAACTGATTGAAAAGCTGAACTGTTACATGTCGGTGCAGTATGTTCCTTTCGGCGAGATCGGAACTACATATCCTCTGCTCTTTGCTTCACAGACCAGGATGGATGCTGTTTTCTCTGCTTTCTTCACAGGGTATGCATCTCTGGCTCAGAAGAATGCATACATGGAGCTTACAGAGGATATGCTTAAGACCTACGCTCCGATTACCTGGGAACATACCCCACAGGATGTCTGGGCACAGACAAAAGTCAATGGCAAAATCTATGCCGTGCCTCAGGAGATGATTCAGAATATTCAGGCCACCGTCGGTATCCGTGGCGATCTGAGAGAAAAGTATGGTCTGGCTCCTGTTACGGATGTTGCTTCACTTGAAGCATATATGGCAGCAGTGAAGGAAAACGAAACCAGTGTTGCACCACTTCTGTTCGGAAGCATGTATTCCTATCTGAGTGATCTGCTTCTGTTTACACCGTCTGAGTGGGCAACGGATGCAAACTACAGCCAGATCTGCATGGCTTATGACCTTACCAATCCTGAACCTGAACCTTTCTGCTATCTGTACACGGATAAATATAAGGAAATGTTGAATACCATTTACCGCTGGAATCAGAACGGTTGGATTTCCCGTGACAGTCTTTCGAATACGCATACCAACCGTGAGAACATGGCCAATGGCCGTATTGCCGTCATGATGGATAATGCCGGCACCATCAATAGTGCAAACAAGGACCTGAAGGATAATGGTGGAAGCGAGTACCTTGAGATCATGGACTTCTCCGGCGATGCCAAGATGCTGCGTTATGCTGCAACCGGCGGCCAGATCTCGATTCCTTCTCAGAGCCAGCATCCCGAACTTGTTCTGCAGATCATTGATTACCTGCGCAATGACAAGGAAATGAATTACCTCGTTGAACGTGGTATCTATGGCGAAGATGCTCAGTGGTATTTCGCAGGGGAACTCAATGAGGATGGAACAGTCAATGAGAATGTAATCTCTTTTGGTGCACGTTCCGGACAGTATGGTGGAAACTGGATCTGCTGGAGCGCATTCCGCAACTGGGACTATCAGGCAATTGAATCTATTGAGTCTTCTATCCCGGGTTATCGTGAGATCTTCTTTGATATGGATTCCCGTTCCATTAATAACATAATGCAGGCATTTACCTTTGATGCTACAAACTACCAGAATGAGCTTGCTGCCATTCAAAGTGTCTATGATGAGTTTGGTAAGCCGCTGGTCCTTGGTTTCACCAATCCTGACGGTGGCCTTGAACAGTACATCAAGATGATGGAAGCTGCTGGACTGACAACCATTATTGAAGCATATAAACAGCAGGCAAAGGCATTTATTGAATCCAACAAGTAAGCTGATCGATTGCCCGCTTTCCGGCCGGGAAGCGGGCAATTCTTCAAGGAGGCTGATGTTTATGCACCCGAGATTTGAAGGGATGGTATGGCCGAATGATGCAAAATGGTTTGCACGCAGAACAGGCTTTGATCTGGATGAAAAATACTGGAAGGAATTCATTGAAGAGTACAAACCTGTCTGGGACTTCTGGCAGAAGGATTTTCATTCTTTCGATCCTGAACCAAAACTGATCTGGGGCAAGGAGCCGGAGTGTATGCCGGGGTACCGGGAAGATTTCGGCCAGCCTGCGGCATCGGTGGGCGTTCGCTTTCATGATGGAGCACCAAGAAGCATGATGCTGGTCTGCCCAGGCGGCGGGTGGTTCTGGAAAGCTTGCTATGAAGGACCGGTTGTGGCAGAAAGACTGTACGATGAGGGCTTCAATGTAGCAGTTCTGGACTACAGAGTGAACCCTTATCCCGGAAAGTGTGCCAGGGAAGATGCTGTCCGGGCAATCCGCTACCTTCGCTGTCATGCAGAGGAATTCAATACACTGCCTGACAAGATCGGTATGATGGGCTTCTCAGCAGGCTCCATGCTGAGTGGCTGGTGTGCGACTATGTTCGATGCGGGCAATCCTGAATCGGATGATCCGGTGGAACGCTGTTCGAGCAGGCCGGATGCTGTGGGACTGTGCTATGGTGCCGGAAGCAATATCGAATCGTCTCAGGGCCTTCTTCACTATAACCGTGAAGTACAGGCAAAGATGGCATCCACTGCAATAGAACGCCGTGTGAGTGCGGATTGTCCACCATTCTACATCTGGCAATGTGCAGGACAGGATGACCCGAGAAATGGAACCCAGCTTGCTGATGCACTGGCTACGGTTGGCGTGCCGTTTGAACTGCACATTTTTCCTTACGGGAATCATGGCCTTGGACTGGCCGATGAAATGCATCCGGATACAAAAGCCAACGATCCGCATGTGGCACACTGGGTTGAAATGTACTGTGAATGGCTGCGTCTGTATGGCTTCTGATTGTAAAAAGGGCTGCGTGATTGCAGCCCTTTTCTGACAATGTACTCATGAAGTGACCGATGCTTTACGCAGCAAATCCAATCGTGCACAAAACATCTTATCAAGACGCATGTTGAATAGCTTGTTGATATTCTCGAATAATGCAGGAAGATTTTCCGGTAAATCTCTGATCTGATTAAGCCCGACACATTGTACTCCATGGATTGCGGCATCTTTCTGGGATATTCTGTTTCTCAGAGTCAGACATCTGGCACCATCCAGAGTGTTATAGGACTGGAATGCCCGATTGAAATCCATGAGAGGGTGTAAGGCTCCCAGACGGTTCTCTGCATTGATGACCCAGAATCCCCAGTTCCCCCAATGCCTGTCTGTATTGCCGATGAGGTAATCAATAATGTTCATCATATGAAATCCATACGCATCGTGCCTCAGGACCACATCTTCCAGTTCCTGATCCGTATTATCGGCATATATGGATACGTATTCAGCCGGTACAATGCTTCTGCTTTTTGATGTGATCAGCCGGCTTGAACTTACTTGCTGCCCCTGGTAATCAAAGGGCTCATAAAGCACTTGGTCGACTTTGAAACAACGTGTGATCTGACTGGCAACAAGCTCGGCTTCTATCTCGCGTAAATCACCAGCTTTAAGCAATATTAGGCCATGATTTCGACGAATCCATGCTTTGGGGGCTACTCCCAGGGTCGAAAGGTCACCTGCAGCGTCTGCCTGACAGATTGATTCAGAGCTTTCAGCGGTGAATGTATATCCAAGCAGTGAAACACTTACGAATGCGTCTGACAGAGGATGAGCATATAGATTGATGTCCTCATAACGGACAGTCTCATGTTCTTCACGAACCCAGAATACATCAGTGAGACAAAGTGCATGATAGGAAATAGTGATTCTGGCACGGTCACGATCGGTAACAGGCTGTTTTATGCCCAGACTATTCAGGAGTTCTTCTGCATATTTGCGGTCCTGGGGCAGAAATCTCGATGCACACCAGTAATAGAAATTGTTCAGATTGTTGACCTGAATGCTGGGATTGGAATCCTTACACTCCTCCAGACAGAGATTGTATGGCATGAACTGTGAGTAGAATATGTTACAGGATCCATCTTCATAAATCGTAGCAATCTGCTTTTCTAGGTGCATGATTGCATAACCTTTCATGTTGGCATCCTCTTTCCATCTAACGATTCACATGGTCCCCATCGCCTGAAAGAAGAAAACCTCCGAACATCCTGCATAACAGGTATCCGGAGGTTTCATGCGGAGAAGCCGGGATTTGAACCCGGGCGCGGTTTAACCCGCCTACTCCCTTAGCAGGGGAGCCCCTTCGGCCACTTGGGTACTTCT
>ONWQ01000490.1 GCA_900321565.1 uncultured Eubacteriales bacterium | reverse complement strand
TGCGTGCGATAGAAAACACCGGATTCCGTCTGGTAAATCCATGCTTGCTCATAGGATAGACCTGACCGTCAATGATAACCTGGCCATCTTTGGGTGCACCACAGACAGGGAACAGCACAGGCGCATGCTCAGGCCAGACAGTCGCATCAGCCTGCCAGATGAGTTCAAAACCCTTAGGCGTTACAAATGAAGCAATCTGGGCTCCTTCCTGCTGGATCTCAGCAATCTGTCCGTTATACTCGAGTCGAATCCTTTTCTGCATATTCTTTATAGCCTCCTTGATACTTATAAGGTCTGCACCATTCCAGTGCGGATCATTCATGTAATCGGAACCAAACGATTGTAATCTTTTGGAAGAGACGCACTAACCCAGTAAACAAGGTACCCCGACTGAATACCCGTGGTAACCTTCTGCGCATTTCGAAGCGGCCAATGGACAAGGGAGGTTTCTTCCGTTTCCGTCACTGCCTGCATAACCCGCGGGTCGCAACTCTCCGCATAGCTGTCAATCACAAGGTACTCCTGTTTACGATTCTTTTCTCTTGCGGCTACCAGCGCAACAATATGACCTACGCGCAGATTGCAGAGTGCACAGCCACCCCGGTTCATATGCTCCCACAATAATTCCTTATCATTTTCCAGGCAATCACTTTCCGATAGAAATCCATAGTGCTCTGAAAGGCCGTGTTCTGCCATAGCTCGTAATAAAGCCGGTCGATCTGTTCCATCATTTGTCCTTCCGCCACATGAAACAGAAAAATCAGCCAAAACATCCGGTACAAACAGGTTCCCGGTCAGCCACTGTCCAAGATGACATAGCGCGAAAATGCCGCAACCGGCAATACTTAAAGTGGCATCTTCATCAACATCCGGCCGGGAGTAAGGGTGTGTCCAGCTAAGCGAATGCTGATTATACAGTCGCATGGGATGGGAGAGAACCATACTGTCAATCCACGGTCCAGAGATCATGGTACACCTTCCTCTCTTTGTATCGAAATGACTCCCGCTTTCAAGATACAATTCTTTCAATGTACACATTTTTCCTGCATACACAGAGGAAAAGGTGATTATGAACCATACGGCAATGCGTAGTATACATTCAGAAAAGGCTTAACAGCTTCGAGCCATTTAACTGATACCGGTATTCCGCTTGCATAAGGATACAGGAATACAAAACAGAACAGGACAAGGAGAAGATACAGTATCACAGCAACTCGTTTCCAGCGTTCAAGCTTTTCCGGAATCGCATTGAACAGGAGTGTTATTGACAGGATAAGGAAGGGGATCGAAGCAAAATAATGATATATATATGTGCCTCTTGGAACCAGAACCCACGGAAGGAACTGAGCCATAAATGAGATCAGAATGTAGGCAGGCGCAATATCCAACGTATTTCCGATCCAATGCAGAGTGGACTCCGATCCTTGCCGCAGCCCGATATGATTACGGCACCATAACACAAAACATGTCGCAAGGCCAAGCAGACCGCCCCATAACACTGCAGTATTACCAAAACAGAAGATCGCCTGGCTTATTCCTGCTGGCATATAATATGCCATGGCATAATACATTGGTTTCGCATTGACTGGCCACTCATACCACGGTGAGTAGAAAGGATGATCCATGCCAAGACGAGGCGTGCCATGATAATTCAACATACTCTGCTGGGCTTTCCACACCATCTGAAGGTATGTTCCAAAATCGGATACATGCTGATATCGGAAATATGGGATATAGGAAAGCAGATATACAGAAAGCGGTATTACAACAAAGAACGGAATGCATGCAGCGCAGAGCACAAGCAGCCGCTTCATCGTTTCAGTGCTGTGCAGCTGGTAAATCTTTCGCTCATCTGCACTCATCGAAGCAGCATCTTTCAGTTTCTTTCTGCTTTCATCTGCAAAACGTATATATCGAAGTAATGTCCAGAAAAACAGGACTGCAAGACCGATCCCGGCGTAAACCCCGATCCACTTGCTTGCAACAGCACATCCCATGAAAAAGCCGGAAAAAGCCAGGTTAATGAATAGCTTTCTTAACGGAGTCCTTAACAGGTCCTGCTGCATAAAGCGGAGCATAAACAAGTATGCACAGAGGATAAACAGCACCGGAAAACTGTCAATGGTAGCAATGCGGGTTTGTGTATAGTGCATGCATTCCAATGACATAAGGATCATTGCAATAAAACCATAAACACGTTTCCGGGTCAGCTGACGCCCAAGAGCATACATCACCGGAAGCATCAGAATACCAGCCAGTGCGCCCATAAACCGCCAGCCGAACGGAGTCATACCAAACAAAGCAATTCCCCAGGACATGATAACTTTTCCCAGTGGCGGATGTGTTGTTTCATAGGGTGCAAGCCCGTGAAAATGCTCATAAGCTGTCCTGGCATGATATATTTCATCAAAATAGGTGGAATTATACCATCCGGGCTCACCCTGCAATGAATCAGGCTCATCATGGATTCGCTCCGGATCGGACAGAAGGGGAGAATCCTGAATTGCATTGACAGCCGATACAATCGTATACGGAATTGTCTCTCCTGAAACTGTACCCTCCATTCCGTTCACACCAGGTATATGAACCGTCTTACGGAAAATCACTTCATTTAAGCGCAGACCGATTTGCCTGGCTGTGATTTTCACATACCTGCCCGAAAGTTTCTGGACAGACTGGTAAGTGTTTCCGCTATTCCAGACATATCCATCGCCGCTGATGCTTGAGGGCATGAGATATTTCCATCTGAAGCACTGTCCCTGATCCATTTCAGCAGTGTATGGTTCCGACCAGTCCTGAGCATCCGGACTGGTTTCTACTTCAAATGGGTGATAAGAAACTTCGCAGTAATAAAGCATGCTGAAATCTCTCTGATATTCACCCAGATCAAGAATGATGCTCTCCTCACTGGAAGTAGATACCCATGTGGTCTGTGGTGCTCTGGTGCTTCCAAGATTGATCAGCGCAAGAACTGAATAAACAATTGTCACGGAAAGAACACCAATACATTCTTTCCAGTTCCATTGTAACCTGGAACAGTAAACTACGTCTGCAGGGCCATTCTTGGGAGAAATCGTTTTTCTAAACAACCGCGGCAGAATCGTTAATCCCGTATTTGCATATTCCTTTTCTGTGAGGCAATGATCATGAACAATGCATAATGCAAAGACAGCCGAACCAATATGAAGAATCGCTACCAGTTTGGCTAGCAACTCAGTGTCCGGATTTAAATGACCAAACTCAGAACCAAGTCTGAGTGCATTATCCAGCACAATCCCCTCATTCACGAACATGCCCAGAGTCAGTGTACCTATCAGCAGAAGCAGCCGCCGATCTTTAAGATATACCAATGCAAGCATCAGGAAAGCAAGGGCAGGGAAGAGATACCGCTCATGCATTTTGATGCCGAATACATACAGAAGTATAAACAATACACCGCCCAGCAACGGAAGAAGCTGAATCTTTCTCGCCCGGATATACATCGGGAGAAGAATGAGAAAAGCCATTGCCATTGCCCCGTATCCAACAAGAACGAGCGACGCGCCGAAAACACCGCAGAGTATAAAGAAAACTGTACAAACAGCCATTATGATAGTTTCAGCATAGGTGAAGCGTTTCTGATGGGACTTATAACAGCATATGCCCCATCCGGCGCAAACCACTGCAAGCACCAGCTCGATTCCAAAAGGTGCTGCCTGTTCCAAAGATGCCCAGTTCAGGGAAAAAAGATAGTACAGATTGGCTGTATTCACTGTTGCATGTGCATAGCTTGAAAATGTCTGAGCATAAAGATTCAGCAGCCAGCCAGGAGACTGATGAAGCGCAAAAGGCAGAATCACAACAGCTGCAACAATAGCCGAGAATCCGATGCCACGTAAAATACGTTTCCGGTCATTATGCTGATTATCGAACCAATGGACGATCAGCACGACAAGACCAAGAAAACCCAGCATCAATGCCTGTGGTTTCAGCAGAAACGATAATACAAACAACGGCAGAACCGCATCCCAACGGAAACGTATGCTCTCAATGACAACAATGCATAAAACCAATGTAAGAACAATATCAACCTGTCCCCAGCACGCGCTGTTCAAAATCCAGACAGGCTGAAATGCAGCAAGCAGACAGAATACACCGGATTGGTCAACGCCCAGGCCGGATCTGCGTGCTTCCTTGTAAACCAGAATACTTAATATAATCCCGCATGTGCAGGGAATGGATTTCAATAGTACAAGCTCTGAAATGGCTTCCGGCAGGTTTCCGCCGAATAGTCTGCTGAGCAGCTCTGTAACCCAGGAGTTTACCCACAGGATCAGCATGTATCCCGGTGGATAATCGCAGAATGATGTTGCCTGATAGAAACCGGCAGGACCTGATTCGAGTATTGTGTGCCCCCAGGAGAGAAAGCAGTTTATGTCTACCGGATACCCCGTGACTTTTGCAGAAAGTATCCATTGCAGACAACATGCAAGCACAAGTCCAATTACACAAAAAACTGGCATCTTTTCTCGCTTTTCTGCGAGCCGGTCCTGCAGTCTGTGCCCATTCCGGGTTGCTACCCATAGGCAAAGTACCAGATAAAGTATCCCCACCAGAACCAGCAACGGCCTGGATGACATACCGCCGGATTCGGAATCTTCAGTATCTGTATCTGATCCGCTGAAGGTTGACTGATACCATGGAAGTGCCATTTTTCCGGATGGAACCGCTTCAACTTCACACAGGCTGATCTGGTCAAATGCAGCCACGCCTACACTCTCGCCACTGTATCCTCCCAGTCTGACAAATACAGTGATCTCTTTTTGTTCGCTGCCGGTGATGCCATACATTTCAACATAGTTCCATTCACCGTTTGTGTCATATAAGCCTTCAGTGGCTACATAGACTCCTTCAATGGAGAGATTGGCCCCCCAGCCACTGTCTGCGATGCGATCCGCCCGAATCCAACCGGAAAGCCTGTACAGCGTATCCGGCGTTACGGAGACACGCTGGGCAAAGCGGGCATCATTCTCACCAATATTATGTATTGCAACGCAATGTGAATCATTCATGCCTTCATCAGTTATACTGTACACAGTATAGCCTTCTGAAGTATTCCATGCATCCCGATACCATCCGGACGGATTTCCCTGAGCATCGGTCAGTTCGAAGTCCGGATTCACAAGCAGGTTTTCGCCATCAGCACCAGCAAAGGTTATGCCAGAGCAAAGACACACAACCAGGAAAACTATGACGATTAACCTTCTGTGCATACTTTCACCTTCCATAACGTCAGCCAACATGCTGACAAAAGTATTCTATGTGCGTTCATGAATATACATTACGGCACAGGCCAGAAATGACCAATAAAGCTTTTCCGATGCGCAGGGCACGGACCATACGTCTGCAGTGCACGAATATGCTCTGCGGTGCCGTATCCTTTATGCCTGAGAAAACCATATTCCGGATAAAGCTGATCCAGTTCTGCCATCTGTCTGTCACGCGTTACCTTGGCTATAATTGAAGCTGCAGCAATATGGTACGACAATGCATCCCCGTGTATGATACTCACTTCTTGACCATTCAGTCCCAGGTTCTTTACTGCATCGATGAGATATATATCTGCATGAACCTGCGCAGCAGCCTCACGCATAGCCTTTTTGGTAGCCTCCAGAATGTTCATCCTGTCAATTTCTTCAGGTGTTGCCATACCAACGCCTACAAAATCAGCCACCTGCATAATCTCATCGTAAAGGAGATTCCTTCGCTTTTCAGAAAGCTTCTTTGAGTCATTCACACCCAGGATCGGAGCCTTATCCAGGGGAATACGCACACATGCAGCTACAACATTTCCCGCAAGCGGTCCACGTCCGGCTTCATCCATCCCCGCAATCGCGCAGCAATTATAAGAAAGATCATAGGCATGCAGGGTTTGCGTTAGCAGTTTCTGGTCAGTCTTCATGGTTCCTCCTGAGAAGAAGCGTCTGGAGTTGTGTCAGGCAGACGTGGTATTTCAATGTGTTTTGGTCGTTCCAGGCTGATCCTGCCACATTTTCCTGCACGGAACTCATCCAGAACCACCTGACAGCAACGGTCATAGTCAAGAGTACCTCCCTTAAGCAGGAATCCTCGGCCTTTACATACCGCTTCCAATAAGGCTTCTCCGCGAAGTGCCGCATCATTGAAATGAAAACGTGACAAAACCGGTTCGGGCGCAATATCCAGCAGGTCTTCCAGAAGATGGATAGTCAGCATAGGCAAATCCACAACATCATCCTTAACGGAACCGATATAGCAGAGTTTTCTGGCAGCCGTCTGGTCATTCAGTCTGGGCCAGAGCAATCCAGGGGAATCAAGCAACTGAAGATAAGGTGTGATATGAACCCATTGATTGGCCCTCGTAACCCCAGGGCGATCCCCCGTTTTGGCAATTGCTGAGCCATGAAGCTGATTGATCAGAGTACTTTTACCTACATTGGGCACGCCGATCACCATACAGCGCACGGTTTTCCGGATTCCTTTTTCGGCAGCTTTTTCAACCTTTTCCTTTGCGGCAGTATCAATCAGACGCAGCACATCCTTGGCTTTGCTCGAGGAAGCTGTGCAGGATGCTGCTGTAAGCCCACGTTTCCTGAAAACATCCATCCACTGTGCTGTTATATTGGGATCAGCAAGGTCTGCCTTGTTAAGCAGAAGAATACGTTTTTTCCCGACTGATATCTTTTCCAGTTCCGGATTGCGGCTTGAATAAGGGAGGCGCGCATCGCACAGTTCAATGACAATATCGACCCTCTGAACCTGATCAATCAGGAGTCTCTTTGATTTTGCCATGTGCCCGGGATACCAGTTGATTTCCATGTAAAGGCCACCTTTCATTCAACAAAACACATATGATTGTCCTCTGTCAGTCCATAGTCCAAACAGCGCGCAGCAGCTTCAGTTGGATTCCCATACAACGCACCTGGATGAGCCTACCACCATAAACCGCAGGGGACAAAAACAGACTGCATCCTGTTCTATATCCATCACTATACAGTCTCATGTCAATACATGAAAAATGACATTCAGAAAATATAATCCATGATGTAAGCAAAAATATGTAAAACTCTGAAAGTCATTTATGTGTCCATGCATGGCAGTGCAGTATATCATTTCAAACCGCCCCGGTTTAAAGCAATCAGCACTTGCAGGCATAGTCAGTATATTGTATAAAATTCTGTAAGTACAGTCAACGCGGGAATCATAAACTTCGGTCCTTTCCGGGAAAAGTCTATTCCATGATGAGTGTGTCTCTTCACAGAATACCCTGCTGATTTCATTGCAGGACTTACTACGATTTGATATAATGAAAAAAGAACCTTTGTCACATCAGACCAGGGTTTATTCAGACTACAGTCTGTAGAACAATGACTGAGGCAGGTGAATACTGTGCCTTTTCGCAGAAGAAAAAAGCCATTTGGAGATATTCATGAAGAAGCAGATCACTCAGGAAAACCAGCCAGACACCATAGAACGTACCGTACATGGTTCCAGCATTTTCTGACAATCGTCGGTTTTCTGACGCTCGTTTATCTGTGTATGCGCTATCTCATCATTCCTCTGCTTGTACTGTTACAGAGTCTGTTAGGCGGGTAGGTAGAAACTGTGACTTGGGCGGTGATATAATTTGAAGCGTCTTCTTCATTGTCTCAGGACTTTTCTCAAGGCTCTGATACTGATTATTCTGATTTTTTTCCTTCTGCCATTCATAGGCAAAAATCTGCAAGGCCTGTTCTTTAATCAGTCTGTGAATGCCAACACTATTTCCAGAATACTATCCAGAAATATGGAAGCCTCACAGAAACTGGAAACGGTGCATGTATCTGATGAAGGAATTGCAGAAAGCCATGTGGATGCCTGGCTGATTGGTCAGGTTCAGCAGGTTGTGATCCATTATCAGTACGAAGCAAGTATTGGTATCGATTTGCGTAAGATTACGGTATTACAGGATGATAATCGTATCCAGCTGATTGTACCTCCTTTGGAAATATTGACAGACAGTTTGACCCCATTGCAGATTGAACGCAATGACTTTTGGTATCCATTAACAGAAAACAGACGGCAGCAGATTCTGGAAGAGGAAAAGAAACGCTGTCGCACGCATTACCTGGAAAAGAATGATGATAGCCGTCTTGCCTGGGAGTATACTGAGAAAGCGCTCACAGACCTCATCCTTTTATGGACAGACACTCTTGAAAGCGTTGAATTATCTATCATTCCATCAGACGAGTCCCAACAGGTGACGCAGTATGAAACCGTGAATTAATCTAGATTATGCAGAGAAGGGGAGATCTTTATGCGAAACCAATTAGTAAGCCTGCGTGCTTTGATGCAAAAGAACCATATCGATATATATTTGGTACAGACCGATGATTTTCATGCATCGGAGTATACCGGGGATTACTTTAAGACACGAGCTTACCTGACCGGTTTTACAGGTTCCGCCGGCACCGCGGTAGTGACACAAACATGGGCCGGTTGCTGGACTGATGGACGATACTTTCTTCAGGCTGCTCAGCAACTGAATGAGTCCGGTTTCGAACTGATGCGCCAGGGCGAGCC